>JAZNZO010000070.1:0-16997 GCA_045594945.1 Faecousia sp. | reverse complement strand
CGAACCGTCGACCTCCAGCGTGACAGGCTGGCGTGCTAACCGACTGCACCACCGGGCCAAATATGGTGGGAACAACAGGGCTCGAACCTGTGACCTCCTGCTTGTAAGGCAGATGCTCTCCCAGCTGAGCTATGCTCCCGAAGGGTCGCATTGGGTATTTCGTACCAGCGACGGGTCTTATTATACACAAGCAGGGCACATTTGTCAAGCGATTTTTTCAATTTTTTTGACAGAATTTATTGGCTAAAAAACCTCGGTGTTTCCCACCTTTTTCCTGTTCATATCAAACTTTTTTCAGGAGCTTTTTGATGTCCTCCGGTGTGAAAGTATACTTGGTGTCACAGAACTGGCATTCCACAGGAAAAGGCTTTCCCTCCTCCATAATTTGCGTCAATTCTTTCTTTCCCAAACTGATAAGAGCCGCTTCTACCCGCTCCTTGGAGCAGTAGCATTTATAGGATACTTCTGTGGTTTCCAGGAATAAAATTCCCAAATCACCGCATACCTGCCCCAGGATATCCTCTGGGGTCATCCCCTGCTCCAGCATAGGGGTAACTGCGCCGGCTCTGCGGATACCCTCTTCCAGTTTTGCAATGGTCTCTTCCGGCGCACCGGGAAGCAACTGCAGAATGTATCCTCCAGCCACTTTCACGCTGCAATCAGTATCAATCAGAACACCCAAGGCACAAGCGGTGGGTGTCTGCTCGCTTTGGGCAAAGTAGGCTGTTACATCGTCACCAATCTCACCGGTAACAAGGGGCACAGAACCAACATAGGGTTCTTTCATCTGCAGGTCCCGAATAACCGTCAGCGTACCGTCGGTGCCCACAGTTGCGCCCACATTCAATTTGCCGGGGTATTTCTCCTCAAAAGGTACATTGGGCTCATACACATAGCCCCGCACATTGCCGGTAGCATCAGAAACGCACACGATGTTGCCAATGGGGCCACCGCCCTTGATTTGTAAGGTCATGGATCCGTTTTCGGTTTTCTGCATATTGCCCATCATAGACGCCGCCGTCAGCGCCCGTCCAAAGGCCGCTGTGGCATTGGGAGTCGTACCGTGAATACGGGCTGCCCGCCCAACAAGGTTAGTAGAGCGAATGGCAACGGCCTTTACAAAACCGTCCATACTCATACCCCGAACCAAATAGTCATTCATAGGACTTTTCCCTTTCTTCCGTAAAAATACATTCTTTGCTCCCCGGCTGCCGGTGCAGTCATCTTCCGATCTGCAAAGCAGTGAATATTGATAAAGCCTGCTGCTTTCAGGAAATCCGTCAGCATTTCCCGGCTATAAGCATATTCCCGGTGCTCTTCAAAACTACGCATCCAGCGGTTACCCTCCTTTTGGAACAAATCCATTCCGTAGGAGCAGATGTTGGTTTCTTCATCAAATTCGCCCCGCCAAACGCAGAACACATCTTCTTCCTCGTCCAAAAACACCTGTCCATCCATAGCACGGAGTTTTTCCGGTGTGTTTACATCGAAAATAAAAATGCCGCCGGGGTTCAAGGCTTTGTAGATACGGCGAATTGCCTCTTTGCAGTCCTGGGGATCTAAAATATAGTCTAAACTGTCCAGCGCGCACACCGCCAGGTCAACACCTCTGGGCAGGTGCAGTTTTTGCAAGGGCTGACACACAAACCTTGGGGAATTCGGCAAATTCTGAGCCTTTTGACTGGCCACGCAAAGCATATCTTCCGAAAGGTCCACACCGGTTACATCCAATCCCTGCTTGGCAAGGAGCATAGCAACAGAGCCTGTACCGCAAGCCAGATCCACCGCCGTACGGGGTTTTAAGCCCAAGCTGCAGAGTATTTCGTTATAAAATGCTACAGTGGCTTCATAGTCTACATCCCGGGTCAGTACATCGTAACTGCGGGCCAGATTTTGATAGGCATTCATAGGCTTCTCCATAAAAACGCATCCCGGACAATTCCTGTCCGGGATGCAAGTAAGCGTTTGATTAGCGGTTGAAGATAGCGAAGATATCGTCAATCTCTGCGTTTTCGACGGACTTCTTCTCTTCCTTTTCTTCCTCTGCGCCACGCTTGGGCTCAAAGCCGGTGGCAATAACGGTTACGCGCATTTCATCTTCAAAGTTCTCATCCCAGGTAGCACCGAAGATGATGTTGGCATCGGGATTGGCTGCTTCCTGAACGATACCGGCGGCAGTTTCTACGTCTTCCAGGGTCAGTTCGGAAGAACCGGTCACGTTCACAAGAACACCGGTAGCACCGTTGATGGAGGTCTCCAGCAAGGGGCTGGAAACAGCAGCGTGGGCGGCCTGCTCAGCCTTCTCACGGCCGGTAGCGGTGCCAACACCCATGTGGGCGCGGCCAGCATCTCTCATAACAGCAGAAACGTCAGCGAAGTCCAGGTTGATAACAACATTGGTGTTATCGCCAACCAGTTCGGAAATAGACAGGACAGCCTGCTTCAGTACATCGTCAGCAATGCCGAAAGCGTTGGCAAAAGTGATCTTCTGATCGGTAACATACTTCAGGCGGTCGTTGGGGATGATAACCAGGGAGTCGACCTTCTCGGCAAGAGCAGCAATGCCCTGCTCTGCCTGACGCATACGGTTTGCACCTTCAAACTTGAAGGGCTTGGTAACAACGCCAACGGTCAGGATGCCGGCTTCACGGGCCAGGTCAGCCACAATGGGGGCTGCGCCGGTGCCGGTACCACCGCCCATACCGGCGGTAATAAAGACCATATCGGTGTTTTCCAAAATCTTAGCGATCTGGGCTCTGCTTTCTTCAGCGGACTTCTGGCCGATTTCAGGCTTGGAACCTGCGCCCATACCGCCGGTGAGTTTTTCACCGATCTGCACCTTGTTGGCGCAGTTGGACTTATTCAGGTCCTGCTTATCGGTGTTGATAACAACGAAGTCAACGCCGTTGTCACCACTGCCAATCATACGATTGATAACATTGTTGCCAGCGCCGCCGACACCAATTACCTTAATTTTTACTACACGCTCTTCAGACATTTGCGATTCCTCCTATGTGCATTTTGCAGGTGGGCATACCACTACCGCATAAATTACAATATTACGTATATATTCTACCTTGAAAAGGCCGTTAGGTCAATAGAAAATTCCTACTTTTCTGCAAACTTTTCTGTTTTTTTGAAAATTATTCCTCTTTGAAGGGAGATAAAATAACTTCTTCGGCGGAAACAGTGAAGCGTACATCCAAAGTGCCCGAATCATAACTGCCAAATTGGTTGATGGCACTGTTCATCGCCCCAATTTTGTAGGAAAGGCGGCTTCTATCCCCCAGCAGCACCTTGTACTGAGAGCCGTACCACATGGTAAGCGCTCCAAAGTCACTTACATCAATAGAGGCCATTTTCCCCAGGATGCCGTTTTCTTCCAAAATGTTCACAATTTCCAAAGCCAGGGCCAGTCGTTCTCGACCATAGACAGTAACAGGAATGTCATTGCCTTCCTCATCCACCTCAGGCTCCGGTTCTTCTGCAACCGCATTCATACCGGGCTGGGGATTTGCAATACGAACACCCAAAAGTTTTGTGATATCCATCGCTTCTGCGCTGGTAGTGGTATCTGCCACCCGTCCATCGGAGCCAAGCAACCACCAGGATCCATTGGTATCTTCGATTGCATAGGTCACAGGAAACTCCGTCACCTCAATATGCACTGTGCCGGGCAATTTAATGCCCACCCGAACAGTTTGCACATAGGGCAAATTCTTCAGAATGCTGTCGCTGATTTTGGCTTTGCTGATACCAAGCAAATTCTCTCCATCCGAGATGCCGGATGCCTGCCGCACATCCCAGGCCGTGTATTTTTCCATGCCTGCCACAGTAACGGTTTCCACCTTAAAAAACAGGGACATACCCAAAATCAGCGCCACCACAACAGCCAGCACGGTAGCCATATGCAAAAGAAACCGTCTTCTTAAGAAGGGCTTTGGCTGGGTATATACCACATCGTCCGGTTGTCTTTGCCTTTGCCGACGAGCGGGATTTTCCCGTCTTTTGTTCTTATTTTCCATAGTTTGCTCCTTTATCGGGCATTTTTCTTTACTAAATCTTCCATAATATTGCACAGCCGCTCCGCAGAATCCGGCACGGAAATGCTCTGCAGGACACTGCGCATATTGGTATAGCGGTTCTTATCTGCAAGCAGCGCAAGGATTTCTTCCAGCAGTTTTTCGGCGGTGGCATCCTTTTCCAGCACCAGCACCGCACCTCCCCTATCTGAAAGGGCGCGGGCATTTTTCTCCTGGTGATTGTCAGACACATTAGGAGAAGGAATTAAAATGCTGGGTTTTCCGGCGGCGGCAATCTCATTACAGGTAGACGCGCCTGCCCGGCTGATCATCACATCAGAAGCAGCCATAACAGTGGGCATATTATACAAGTATTCCACTAACTGAATATCCCTATCTGTCGCAAGGTCAATGCCCTTTTCTTTTACGAGATCCGGCATCCACTCCATTGCCCAGTTACCGGCAGCGTGAATATGTCGGAAGGGAAAGCCTGCCTCTTTTTCCAGGCGGAAGAGTTCAACCACCAATTTATTCATCTCGCTGGCGCCCTGGGAGCCAAAAGCAGAAATAACCAAAGGCTTTTCATCCAGACCAAGTTCTTTCCGGGCATCCTCTTTTTTGGTGTAAACAAATTCCCGACGGACGGGCATGCCCACCACTTCGATTTTCTTTGCTACGCCTTTTTTGTAGTGACGGATACTTTCAGAAAAACACACCAACACCTTATCCACAGAAGAGGCCAGTACCCGGGTTGTCAGGCCCGGCATTGCATTGCTTTCGTGAACACAGGTGGGGATTTTCATCATAGCACCGGCCATCAGCGCCGGAAAACAGGCATAGCCACCGGTGCCGATAATCACATCCGGCTTAAATTCCCGGAATATTTTTTTGCATTCTGTCACACTTTTACGGGCATGATTGATGGCGTGCATATTATATTTGACCGCCCACCAAGCCTTAACCCGCATAAAGCCAAGGGTATGCAAACTTACCATTTTATAGCCGGCCTGGGGCACTAATTTCTTTTCCAAAGGATCGTCACCGCAAATAAACAGGATGTTGCTATCCGGGTGGCGCTCACGCCATATATTCGCAATGGCAATTGCCGGGTTGATATGGCCGCCGGTGCCGCCGCAGGTAAATACTACATTCATATTACATCCTCCTGGGTAACAGGCGTTACGCGATAACGCTGTCGGGAAATGCTTAATACTACGCCCATCTGGGCAAGGTTTACCGCCAAAGCGGTACCGCCGTATGAGAAGAACGGAAGAGCGATACCGGTGGAAGGCAAGAGGTTTGTTACTACCCCCAGGTTCAGCACCGTTTGTACCCCAATCAGCGTTACAAGGCCTGCACCCAAAACGGTGGAAAACCGATCCCGGGCGTAGAGGGCAATTCGGTAGCCCCGAACCAAGAGGGCAACAAACAGACCTATAATCACAATGGCACCAAAAAGTCCCACTTCTTCGCAAATAACGGCAAATATATAATCATTATACTGGAAAGGCAAGTACAGATACTTCTGTCTGCTCTTTCCCAGGCCCAGACCGAATACACCGCCGGAGCCAATGGCATAAAGAGATTGCAAAATTTGATAGCCAGTATCCCGGGGGTCCTCCTCAGGATGGAGCCAGGCGCTCACCCGGTCGCCGGCATATCCCATAAATCGGATATACACCACCACAAACACAACCGCCACACCGGCACCGGCTAAAAGCCAGCGTACATTTGTGCCGGCCACATACATCATAATCACCGCCACCATACCCATAAGCAAGATGGCGGACAGGTGTTTTTCCAAAGCAAGGGGTATCAAAATCCCCAATAGTGCAGCCCCAAATCCCAAAACGCCGTAGCGGAACTGTTTTGCCTGGGGCCCAAATCCTTTCGTCAGGCGGGCAAACAGTAGAATAAGTGTAAATTTCGCAATTTCAGAGGGCTGAAACTGCAGTCCTGCAATATTGATCCACCGTTTTGCCCCATTGACAGACTGGCCGAAAAACAGCACCCCCAAAAGCAGGGCAATGCTGATGCCGTATAGGGGCCAGGCGGCTTTTAGCCAAAAAGACGGCTCAATGCGGCTGCAGACCCACATAGCCCCCAAACCAATGAGGGCGCAGGCAGCCTGTTTTTGCAAATAGCGGGTGGAAACAGAATATTTGGTATCGTACAGGCTCTGAGCCGAACTTGCTGAGTACAGCATACCCAGCCCGGTTGCCAGCAGAACAAGCAGAATAATAAGAAAGGGGCGGTCAATACCTTCGCCTTTGGGACACCAAAAGCGGTCCTCTTTGCCGTGCAGAATTCTCTGCCCAGCCATAAGACCCTCCTTTTAGAAATATTAGAAGCCGGTTACTGCAAACCAGGCAAGTACACACATAATAGCGGAAACAGCAGAAAATACCAAAACGATTTTTACTTCTTTCCAGCCGCACATTTCAAAGTGATGATGAATAGGCGCCATCTTAAAAAGGCGTTTGCCGTGCGTCAGTTTGAAATAGCCCACCTGCAAAATGACAGAAAGGGTCTCCACAATGTACACAAGGCCAACCAGCAAAAGGATGAGGGGCATTTCCAAAGCAAATGCCAGGGCACAGACCACGCCGCCCAGGAACAAAGAGCCGGTGTCACCCATAAACACCTTTGCAGGGTGCCAGTTATAGCACAGATAAGCAAGCAAGCCACCTACCAGACTGGCGGGCAGAAGGGCTATGGCAAACTCCCCTTTCAGCACAGCAACTGCTGTAAAGAAGACCATAACCGGGATGGTGACGGAACTGGAAAGGCCGTCCACACCGTCAGTCAGGTTTACGGCATTTACGCAGCCCACCATTACGAACATTGCAAAGAAAATGTAAGCAATGGGATGAATTTCAAAGGTTACATTCAAAAAAGGAATGTACAGATTGCAAAGATTGTTATCGTTTGCAATGGTCCCTTCCCGGAACAGCACATACAGATAAATGGCAGAGACAGCCATTTGCAGCGCTGCTTTCTGAATGGAAGTCAGACCTAAGTTCCGTTTATATTTGATTTTGAAAAAATCGTCCAGAAAGCCCACCAAGCCAAAGCAAAGGGCCGGTGCCAAAACATAGAACACCGTATAGGAGCCATTCATTGCAGGGATATTCCCCAAAAGGCACAAAATGCTGGCAAAAATGAACATCAAGCCGCCCATCATAGGCGTTCCTGCCTTATTGTTATGCCAGGTAGGACCTACTTCCCGGATAGACTGGCCAGCCTTTAATGCCCGCAAAACAGGCAAAAGCAGATATCCAAGGATACCGGAAAGCACCGCGCCGATAAGCCCTGTTACGATAATTCTTGTCATGGATGTTTCCTCCAATTACTCTTGTGACTTCAAAAAGATATCAAGTACCAGTTCCATATGCATGCCCCGGCTGCCCTTAAACAAAATGGTATCCCCGGGTTTAGCCATCTGGCACAAAATGTTTGCCAGTTTTTCCCGATCGGTAAAGGCCTTGGCAAAATTCCCATTCATGCCGCCGGTGACTGCGCCGCTGCGCATTTTGTGACTGTTAGGACCATAAGAAAGGAGAATATCCGCCTGTTCTGCGGCCATTCTTCCCACCTTGTAATGCTCTGCCGGAGTGGTTACACCCAATTCCAGCATATCTCCCAGGACCGCAATCTTTCTGCCGGTGCGATTTCCCAGCACTGCCAACGCTGCCGCCATAGATTCAGGGCCTGCATTATAGCAGTCTTTGATAATCGTGCAGCCTTTGGCCTGGAAAATTTCCTGGCGGCCTTCCATATTTTGAAAATGGGAAAGGCTGTCGGCTATTTTTTCCGGGGCAATCCCCGTATACAGGCCTACGGCAACTGCTGCAAGGGAGTCAATTACGTGATGTAAGCCTTCCACAGGCAGGGTGATAGGAACTGTGGTATCGCCACTATGGGCCACATAGGAAACTGTGCCTGCACCCTGCTCTATTTTATCTGCCCATACCTGGCATTTTGCAGGATCAGTGCCAAAATACACCGCCCGGTCTCCTAATTTTTCCTTTTGCCCGTAAAGAAGGTTGTCATCCCCGTTTAAGAACAGTTTTCCCTGGGGATGGAGACCTTCCAAAATTTCCATCTTTGCCTGCAAAATACCCTCTTGAGAGCCCAAATTCTCCATATGCATCGTGCCGATGTTAATGATCACACCGTGATCGGGCTCACCGATTTTGGAAAGGTAGGCAATTTCTCCAAAATTACCCATACCCATTTCCAGCACTGCCACCTGGGTCTCTTCCGGCATATCCAAAATGGACATAGGCATACCCAGGTCGTTATTGAAATTGGCAGGGGTTTTCGCAGTTTTGTGGCTGGAAGCCATAACCGTTGCAATCATTTCTTTTGTGGTGCTCTTTCCCACAGAGCCGGTAACGCCAACGGCCATAAAGCCCAAGTGTTTGCGATAGGCATTGGCAATCTTACCCAGAGCAATCCGGGTATCTTCTACCACGATGGCAGGTACGCCTTCCGGAGCGTGGTTGCAGAGCACAGCGGCTGCGCCCTTTTCCATAGCATTGGGGATAAATGCGTGACCGTCCCGCTCGGCCTTCAATACCACAAACAACTGGCCGGGCAGCAATCTTCTGGTGTCATTCGTGGCGCCGTAAAATGCTACCTTTTTATATTTCTCCTCCACCTGACCGCCGCACCAGGCGGCAGCCTGGGCCAATGTAATCGCGCCCATATCAATTCTCCGTTTCTTCCAAATGCTGACGGATAACTTCCCGTTCTTCAAAATAAATCTTTCCACTGGGAACTTCCAGATAATTCTCGTGGCCTCTGCCCGTCATTACAATTATATCATCCTTTTGCCCAATGTCCATAGCATATCGAATGGCATCGGCCCGGTCTTCCACAATGACATAATTGCCCTTTTCCATCCCCACAAGTACTTCTTTAATAATCTTCTTGGGATCTTCCGTACGGGGGCTGTCAGATGTAAGGACCACCAAATCTGCAATATCGGTGGCAATCTTGCCCATAATGGGGCGCTTCATAGGGTCTCTGTCACCGGCGCCGCCGAAAACAGAAATCAATCTTCCCTTGCAGAAGGGCTTTAAGGTGTTAAGAATGTTTTCCAGTCCGTCAGGTGTATGGGCATAGTCAATAATCATGGTGTAGGGTTTTCCGGGAGTAGGGATCACTTCTACCCTACCTTTGATGGGCTTTACTGTTTTGAGAGCCTTCGCGCCGTCTTCCAGGCTAACACCTAACTGCATAGCCAGCGCCAATGCCGTCAGGGAGTTATACACGGAAAATCTGCCGGGCGTGGAAACTTCCACCTCCGCCTTTTGACTGCCGTAAACCGCAGTATACCGAATGCCTGCCGCATGCAAATAGATATCTTCCGCCCGCAAATCGGCATCTGCACCAATGCCTGTGGAAAGAACATTTCCATTGCTTGCCTGCACCATAGTGTCTACCCATTCATCGTCGGCATTCACAACCGCTTTGCTGCAGTGACGGAACATACTGGCTTTTACTTCTGCGTAGGCCTCCATAGTCTTGTGAAAATCCAAATGGTCCTCCGTCAAATTTGTAAAGCCGCCAACTGCATAGTGCAGTCCGTCGGTTCTATTCAGGGAAATACCCTGGGAGGACACTTCCATCACCACATAAGAACAGCCTGCATCCCGCATTCTGGCAAAGAGCCGCTGCAGGTCCAAACTTTCCGGGGTAGTTCGCTCTGTGGGAATGACCTCCTTGCCGATCTGATTTTCCATCGTGCCGATAAGGCCAACCTTTGCTCCCTTGGCTACTTCCAAAATGTGCTTGAGCCAGGTGGTGACTGTTGTTTTGCCATTGGTGCCTGTTACACCAATAATTTGCATACTTTCCGCAGGATGGCCGTAGAAGTTTGTACCAATTCGGGCAAGGGCCAAGCGGTCATCACGGACCAGTACAGAGGGGATATCCTCTTTACAGGGATGGGCAGAAACAACCACAGAAGCGCCCAGTTCCTTTGCCTTGGGGATAAACCGATTGCCATCGGTAACATAGCCGACCACTGCCACAAACAAATCGCCCGGCTGTAATTTTCTGGTATCACAGCATACACCGCTTACTTCCATATCTAAATCAGCCGTTGTGCTGATTACATCCAAACCCACAAGCAGTTCTCTTAATTTCATATCCTCTACTCCTTTGGTTTCTCAGTAGAATTCTCTGCAAAATACAGTATCATTTGGCTATTGCCGGGCACTGTCGCCCCGTTATAGGGAATTTGATGGGTCACCACAGGACCGTTTCCTTCCAGCACTGCGGTAAGGCCCAGTTTCTTTAATTCTTGTTCTGCTTCTTTTTTGGTAAATCCGGTAAAGTCCGGAATTTCTACGATATTATTGGCGGGATCTTCCGGCTCGTAACTGTTGGATACACCCAAGTATGGCAAAATATCTGCCATCACTGCACCTACCGTTGGTGCAGCCATCACACCGCCGGATATGTAGATTCCCGTACTCCGGGATGGGGTGTCCAAGGCCACAAGTACAATATACTCCGGATTGTCCATTGGCGCAACCCCTACGAAGGAGACAATTTTATCCAAAGTGGGGTTTCCGTTTGCATCCAGCACATCAATCTTCTCACTGGTGCCGGTCTTTCCCCCTACAGAAAAGCCATACGTATTGGCATTTTTGGCAGTTCCTTCCGTAACCACACTGCGAAGAAGGCTGCACATTGTCTTGGAAGTTTCCTCTTTGATAACCTGCCGCAAAACCGTTGGCGTTTGCTCTAAAACGGTGTTGCCTTCTCTATCCATCACCTGGCTTACTACGTAAGGTTCCATAAGATACCCGCCGTTTACCACCGAGGATATGGCACGAACCAATTGCAGCGGTGTCAGTTTGAATGTCTGACCAAAGGAACCGGAAGTGAGGCTAGCTGTTCCCCATTTATCTGTATCGGTTACCAGGGCCTTCTCAAAAAAGACTCCTTTGCTTTCCCCATAAAGGTCAATGCCGGTTTTCTCCAGTATCCCAAAGTCTTTTACATAGGAATAGAACCGTTCGCCTCCCAGTTTCAGTGCAATATGGGCAAAGGCAATATTGCAGGAATTCTGCAATGCCTGGGGCGTTTTTTCTGCACCGTGACCGGAAGACCGCCAACAATGCAGCAGTTGGGAACGGCCGGGGATGTGCTCTGCGCCTTTGCAATAAAAATTGGTTTCCAAATCAATAGCGCCGCTGTCCAGTGCCGCCGCCATAGTAAGAACCTTGAAAGTAGAGCCGGGCTCGTAGCCGTCAGAAATACATCGGTTCCGCCATTGCTTTAACCGTGCCGCTTCCAATGCCTGTTGATAGGCAGCCTTTGCTGTATCATAGGCTTCCCCTTGTCCAAGGCTCTTGTATTCTTGCTCCATTTGCTGGAGCAACTGGGCTGCAGCAGGGTCTGCAATTTCCAGGTAAGCGTTAGGGTCATAACCCCCAAGGGTTGCCATAGCCAGAATTTCCCCGGTATTTACATTCATCACCATGCCGAATGCGCCATTTTGCACATCGTAGCGGGAAATAGCCGCCTCCATCTGCTTTTCCAAACAGGCCTGCACAGTAGCATCTATGGTCAAAACCACATCGTATCCCGGTTTTCCGGACAGATACGCTTCATAGGAAAAGGGCATATCCATTTCATTGTTACCCTTGGTGGTAATCACTTGAGAGGACTTACCTTCCAGGTAAGAATTATAGGCCGCTTCCACCCCTTCGCAACCTTCCATAGAGGCGTTTACAAAGCCTAAAAGCTGGCCTGCCAAAGTGCCGCAGGGGTAATATCGTTTACTTCCCGGCTCTAAGTGGATTCCGGAAATTTTGTTTTCATTGATAAATGTACGGATTGTTTCTGCGGTTTCTGTGGAAATGCCGGCAGCAACCTGTTTATATCGCTTGGTCAGATCTTTTCCCTGTTCCAAAACCCAATCCCGGTCCAGTTCCAAGGTATCCGCCAGAAAGGAAGAAACTTTTTCCATATCCGCCTGGGACTGTTTTAATTCGTGGGGATCCAAATATACGTGCTCTACGGAGGTATTGGCTGCCAACACATTCATATTCCGGTCGTAGATCCGCCCCCGCTCCCCGGTAACCTGGGTAATTCGGGTTTGGTTATCCAAAGCCAGCCGGGTATAGTAGTCATAATCCACCACCATCAACTGGACAAGCCGTACCAGCACCGGCACGAAGGCCAAAATCCCCAATAAAAGGCTTACAAGAAGCACCCTTCTTCGCTGTCCGCTGTCCCCCCGGATACGCCCATACTTTCTTCCATCCGGTTTTTTCTTCACGTCCCCACCCCTTCCTCAAAGCCTTGAATGGGCAGCAAGGGAATCCCTCGCCGCCCATTACAGCTCTATTTGAAGTTTATTGGTGGGCGTATGCTTTATGCAAAAATGCTACTGAAAAACGCCACAAGATTTTGCCAAAAGTTCATTTGGGGCTGCACTGGGGTCTGCGCATCCATCTGAATGGTTACACCCCGATGGCTGGCCTGATCACTGTGGACCATTCCCAACGCCTTAGCCGTTTTTTCGATTTCGTGAAGGTCATACCCTGCTGCATACTCCTGCGCAAGAGCCTCGCTCTTTTGGCTCAGGTTCTGCACATATTGGGCCATCTGCAGGTTATCCTGCTTTGCTTGCTGGATTTTGCCGATCCCCAGGCCCAAAGTAATCGCCAGGGCCAGGCAAACGGTCAAACTCAAAATAGCGATAGGATCAATGCGGATTACCTTCCGCTTGGCTCTTCGTCCGGCCGGTCTTTCCTGCACACGCTTTTTAGGGAGCGGTGTGGCAATCTTCTTTGCGGCAGAACCTTCTGTATAAAACTGGATATATTGAATATCTACTCTGCTTGCCATATCCGTTCCCTCCTTAATTACAGTTTCTCGCACACACGCAGTTTTGCACTGCGGGAGCGGGGATTTGCTTCCAATTCTTCCGGCGTTGCCACAATGGGCTTCCGGGAAATTAGTTTTACAATCGGTTTCTTCCCGCAAACGCAAACGGGAAATTGAGGCGGGCAAGTGCAGCCCTTTGCCGCTTCTGCCATAGCCAGTTTCACAATTCTGTCTTCCAAAGAATGGAATGTAATCACCGCCAGCCGTCCGCCGGGATTTAATAGGGGGATTGCTGCTTCCATCGCTTTTTCCACAGAACCAAGTTCATCGTTTACTGCAATGCGGATTGCCTGGAAGGTACGTTTTGCCGGATGCTGCTTTTCCCGAAGAGCCGCAGCAGGCATCGCACTGCGAATAACATCCACCAGTTCCAAAGTTGTCTCGATAGGTTTTTCTTCCCGTCGTCTGCAAATGGCGGCGGCAATTTGGGGGGCGTACCGCTCTTCCCCGTAATTCCACAAGATACGGCGCAGTTCCTCCTGGGGCCAAGTGTTTACCACTTCCCTGGCAGTCAAGGCATCCTTGCCGTTCATTCTCATATCCAAAGGGGCATCTGCCATATAGGAAAAGCCCCGACTGACTTCATCCAATTGGGGAGATGAAACGCCAAGATCCAGCAAAATGCCGTCCACACCGGGAAGTCCCAGTTCCCTGACCACTTCTGCCATCCGGCAGAAATTACTGTGGACCAAAGTTACCCGATCACTATAGTCGCTCAACCGCTCCCCTGCGGCCTTCAGTGCCACCGGATCCCGGTCAATACCGATAAGCCGTCCCGTAGTCAGCCGCTTTGCGATCTGACTGGAGTGGCCCGCACCGCCCAATGTGCCATCTACATAAATGCCATCGGGCCGGATATTCAATCCGTCCAGGCATTCCTGCAGCAGAACGGAGATATGGAAAAATTCACTCATAAACCAATTGCCTCAAGGGAAGCCAGCAATTTTTCCGGTGTAAGGTTTTCTTCCTCGAACCGGGTAAATTCTTCTGCATCCCAGATTTCTGCCTGACCTGCCCGGCCAACCACCATTACGTCACGGCCGATGCCTGCATAGTCCAAAAGGGGCTGGGGAAGGCCAAACCGGAATTGCTTATCCGGTGTACACTGATTGGCACTCATAAAGATCAGGCTGGTTGCGGCGCCGCGCTGGGAGATGGGCAGTGCATTGTAGTTCTGCTCCAAGGTCTGCCAGTCAGGGGTAGTGTAAACGGTGAGACACCGGTGGCCGCAGTTGACACCCAATGTGACATAGAAGTCTTGCCCTAACTCTGCACGCAGTTTGGCAGGCACGAATAATCTGTTCTTATCGTCCAGTTTTGCAGGGTACTTTCCAATCATTTGCGGTCACCTCCACTCCATTTTACTCCACTTCGCTACCATTTTGCTCCATGTAATGACAGTATAACGGATTAAAAAACAAAAATCAATACTTTTTTACAGATTTTTGCTAATTTTTTTCGTCTTTTTTCCCGGTTTTTCTAATTTTAGAACACTTGTTCTAAAACAGCGTTCGTATATCGTATTTTTACAAAAAAGACCGGGCATTTTTCTCTGCCCGGTCTTATTAACTGAACTGCAACTGTCCTTCCCGCCATAGCCCCCGGACTTTTCCGGAGCGCTTTCCGGACTGCAACAAAAATACAGAAAGGGGCTCCTCTACCCTGTCTTGAATCAGGTGCCGAATTTGTCGGGCGCCATCCTTTGCTGTACAAAGCTGGGCAAGGTTTTCCGGCAATTCCGGCGGAAGTTCCAGTTCCATTCCGCTTGCCCTGGCGCGGACGCAAAGGCCGCCTAACTGCTGGGTGGCAATTTGCGCCAAACTTTCCCGACTCAATGGATGAAACACCACAATTTTATCCAGCCTTCCCAAAAATTCCGGAGAAAAGTGGTTTTTTAGTTCTTCTGTGGTCCGTGCGCTTTGCCCGCTGGGTTGAAACCCCAGTCCGTCAGACCGGATTTGTCCGCCCACATTACAGGTCATAACCACCACTGCATTTTGAAAACTGACCTTTCTGCCTGTGGAGTCAGTCAGAACGCCCTCTTCCATAATCTGCAAAAGCAAGCCTGCCACATCCGGGTGGGCCTTTTCCATCTCATCTAACACCACGATGCAGTATGGGCGGCGGCGTACCGCCTCTGTCAGTTTTCCTCCTTCCTCGTAGCCCACATAGCCGGGGGGTGCGCCAATAAGCCGGGCAACCGCATGCTTTTCCATAAATTCCGTCATATCCAGCCGGATCATTCCATCCTTGCTCCCATAAAGTTCCCGCGCCAAAATACGGCACATTTGGGTCTTTCCAACACCGGTAGGGCCTGTAAACAGCATGCTTGCCACAGGTCTGTTTTGATCCCGTATGCCGGAAAGGCTGCGTCTTAACACTTGCGCCACCTGTTTTACCGCCTCTTCCTGCCCTAAAATAGATGCGCAAAGGACCTTCTCCAAGCCCAAAAGCCGTTCCCGCTCGTCGGTGCGAAGCCTACCCGCAGGAATGCCGGTCCGTTCCGATACCGCCCAGGCCACATCTGCTCCCGTCACCTGTCGGTTTTTCTTTGCCTGGGTAGACCGGCCTGTAAGTTTTTGCATTCTGTCCCGCAGTTGCGCCGCCTTTTCAAAATGACTCTGCCGTACCGCCTCACTCAGGGCTTGCTCCAAATCCTGCCGGGCAAGATAGCATCCTGCATACATGGCCTCCATCGCTGCGTGGCTGGCCCCCTCGTCCAAAAGGTCAATGGCCTTATCCGGCAAGTACAGATCCGGCAAATACCGCACTGACAGCCGCACCGCCTCTGCAAGGGCTTCCTGACTGATGGCAATATGATGGTGCCGTTCAAGAGAAGGCTTCATACTTTGCAGAATTGCCATTGTAGCATCCTTATCCGGTTCTTCCACCCGAACAGGTCGAAAACGTCTCTCCAGGGCAGGGTCTTTTTCAATGTACTTCTTATATTCTCCTAAGGTGGTAGCTCCCAGCATCTGCAATTCTCCCCTGCCTAATGCAGGTTTGAAAATATTGGCCGCATCAATGGCTCCCTCTGCGGCACCGGCTCCTACAATGGTATGCATTTCGTCCACAAAGAGAATTACATCTCCCAGCCGGCGGATCTCTGCCAGCACATCCCGAAGCCGTTCTTCGAACTCTCCCCGGTATTTTGTGCCTGCCACCAGATTGGCCATCTGCAAACTTACGAGCCTTTTATCTTTCAGTTGGGGCGGCACGTTTCCTGCCGCCATCCGTTGGGCCAAGCCTTCTGCAATAGCAGTTTTTCCTACCCCCGGCTCTCCAACAAGAGCCGGGTTATTCTTGTTTTTCCGGCATAATATGCCAATAACCGTATCAATCTCCCTGTCCCTGCCGATGACAGGGTCAAGCGATGCGGATTTTTGTATCAGGTCTTCGCTGAACTGTTCCAGCAGTTTCGTACCCATCCCCTCCTTTTTCCTTTCCTTTCCTTCATAACGGCTCTGCTGTACCACCCGGGAAAACAGGACATCTGCATCCAAAGCGCTCAGAAGCAGCAGATCCCGGGCGCAGGTTTTTTCCTGTCGCAACAGTGCCAGCAAAATATGGACCGTCCCCACTTCCCGGCTGCTTTGCAACTTGGCTTGCCGCCCGGCCTCTGCGAAAATACCTTTTGCCTGGGGCGTAAAGCCCATAGGCAGGGGTAAACCCTTTGTGCCGGTACCGTATAACGCCCGGGCCATCTGTCCTGCCTTGATGGGGCAAAATCCGCAAAACCGCAAAAATCGCCCCCAGGGGTCAGGCATTTGTGCCAAGGCAAGCAGCAGATGGGCACTTCCCACACTGCTGTGGCCCAGATCCCTGGCTACCTGCCCTGCATCCAGCAAAAGCCGTTTTGCTGGCTCCTGATAGTGCATAAGTACCCCTCCCTGGGGAAAATTCTCCCCTTCCATAAAATTTTTATACCTTCTATGGAGAAAACCCCTTGCATTTTACGAAATCCATGTTAGAATAATCTTGCATTCCATAAGATGCACAGAATAAACATATTGGAGGGAAAATCATGGCTTACAAAATTACCGATGCTTGCGTCAAGTGTGG
>JAZNZO010000069.1:0-4287 GCA_045594945.1 Faecousia sp. | reverse complement strand
CCCTTAAACCGGATGGTCTTACCGGCGGAACGGGCAGATGCCAGAGGAATGAGTTTTCCAACAGGGAAGTTGCGCTCCTGCAAAATATTGATCATTTCCTGCCCTACAGCGCCGGTGGCACCCAGGACAGCAACAGTATACAGTTTCATTTCTTACCTCTCCTTTTGCTTATTTGGCGAAACTATCATAAAGAACCCGGATGGCCTGGGCAAAGTCCTTATTGTCCACACCGAAGATGATGTTCAGTTCATCGGGGCCCTGGTTAATCATGCGGATATTCACACCGGCCTTGCCCAAAGCGGCGAAAACCTTACCGGAAGTGCCGGGGCGGAAGGCCATATGACGGCCAACGGCGGCAACCACAGCAATTTGGTCGTGGACTTTCAGTTCGTTGGGGTGCAGTTCCTGCTCAATTTCATTCAAAATGGTGTACAGGCAGGGGGCAATGGAGGCGGTTGACATAACAACGGAAACGTTGTCGATGCCGTTGGGAGCATAGTCAATGGAAATGTTGTGCCGCTCCAAAATGGTCAGCAGTTTCCACAGCACACCCACTTCGTTGCTCATACCCCGCTTGGACATGGAAAGAATGGTAAAGTCTTTCTTGCCGGTGATACCGGTAACAAACCGGTCCGGGTCGGCTACGGTGGGGAAACTTTCCTGGATCATAGTACCGGGATGCTCCGGGTCGTTGGTGTTGCGAATGTTCAGGGGGATGTTCTTTTCCCGCACGGGGAAAATGGTGCCTTCGTGGAGAACCTGGGCGCCGGAATAACTCAGTTCCCGCAGTTCATCATAGGTCACTTCCGGAATGGACAGAGGATTATCTACAATCCGGGGGTCTGCCATCAGAATGCCGGAAACATCGGTCCAGTTTTCGTAAACATCGGCCTGCAGAGCGGCGGCAGCCAGTGCGCCGGTAATGTCAGAGCCGCCCCGGCTGAAGGTGTGGATTTGCCCGTCGGGCATCAGGCCGTAGAAACCGGGGATAACAATGCCCTCTCCCACTTCCTGGGCAGCCAGTGCGCTATAGGTAGCATCCTGGTCCACAGTGCCATCCATTTTGAATTTAATCCAGTCGGCGGCATCCACAAAGCGGAAGCCCAGGAAGGCTGCCATCAGTTTTGCGGAGAAGTATTCGCCCCGGCTGGCCAGTTCGTCCTGGGAAACGGATTTGTTATCCAGCCGCTTTTTCAGCACAGCGAATTCCTTTTCCAGATCCATTTCGATGCCCAGTTCATCCCGGATTTCCAAGTACCGGGAAGCAATTTGATTAAACACCGGGTCGCAGGCCACACCGTACTGGGTGTGGGCGTAGCAAAGATATAACAGGTCGGTGATTTTATGGTCATCCTTATTTCGCTTACCGGCGGCGGATACAACCACCACTTTTCGTGCCGGGTCGGCTAAGAGAATATCCCGGATTTTCCGGTACTGGCCGGCATCTGCCATAGAAGAGCCGCCAAATTTCGTTACTTTCAGCATATCATACCTCTTTTCAAGGGGAAAGATTCCTATTAAACCGTGCCGGAGGGCAGGGCGGCGATAAAGGCACCGGGGTTTTTCTGGAGCCACTGGTGCATATCGTGTACGGACACAGGCTCGGTGATGGCGGCGTGACCCCACTTTAATTTCGTGTGGCTTTCCAGCCAGGCATCGGGCCGGCCACTGACATAATAAGCGCATTTTTCGTTATTGATAATGGTAACTTTTTTGCCATAGCGGCAGTAAAAACCTCTGCCGTTCAAAAAGTCCATACAGTCCTGCACTACATTGTATGCAGTGGGGTAGCGGCCTGCCCCCTGGCCGAAGAAACTTTGTCGACCGGAGGTGTTTCCTGCCAGGGTGATCAGATTGTAGTTGGTGGGAACAGCGGCTTCCGGGTCACCCTTGTGAACCAGGGTGGGCTGCACATAGGCGCACACAGAGCCGTTCCGGTTTTTGGCGGTGGAGATCAGTTTGCACACCATGCCGTGCTCGTTAAACTGCTCCACATCCTTTGCCTGAATGTTCCGGATGCCCGCCACAGGCACACCGGCCATATCCAAACTGGCACCAAAAGCAATATTGGCGGAAACAATCAGCTTATGCCAGGTGTCAATGCCGTCCACATCGGTGGAGGGATCCGCCTCGGCATAGCCCAAAGCCTGGGCCTGGGAGAGGGCTTCTTCGTAAGAAGCGCCGGTCCGGGTCATAGCATCCAGAATGTAGTTGCAGGTGCCGTTCATAATGCCGCCCACCTGGCGGATGGTTTCAATCCGGCGGACCCGCTCCAATTCGCTGAGCCAGCCGATACCGCCGCCAACGGAAGCGGTGCAGCGCAGGAATACGCCCTTCTTCTCTGCCAGGGGCAGAAGTTCATCAAAGAAATGGGCCATCATGGCTTTGTTGGCAGTCACCACATTTTTGCCTGCTTCCATAGCGGCCATCACATATTCTTTGGCAGGGTGCAGACCGCCGATGGTTTCTACAATGGTATCAATGCTGTCGTCTTTGAGGATGTCCTGGAAATCGTGGGTCACAATGGCGTCAGGAAGGGTCAGTTCCCGGCGGCACAGAACCCTGACCACCTGCATATCCTTTCTTGCACCGGTCAGTTCATAAACGCCCTTGCCTACAGTGCCGAAGCCAAGAAGTCCGATTCGCATAAGAATACCTCCTAAAATCCTATCTTCAAAGGAAATGCTTTCCTGGGGGAAACACTTGCTTTTTTGGTAGAAACAGTATATCATATACCTAATTAAATTGCAATACTGGCAAAAAACAAACAAAAGGGGCAAAATTAAAGAAATTTAGCCCCGAAAACAGGAGTGTTTTGTATGATTTACCATTCTACCAGAGATAGAAATCTGAAAATGGACAGCGCCCAGGCTGTGCTGGAAGGCCTTGCCCCCGATGGTGGCCTGATGGTGCCGGAGAGTTTGCCCAAGTTTGACTGGCAGGATTGCCTGCAGGGGGATACCCTTTCTATGGCAAAGAAAATCCTTTCTGCCTTGCTTCCCGATGTGGAGAATATGGATACCCTGGTGGAAAATGCCTACCGGGGCAAGTTTTCCAAAGAAGATTTAACACCCACTGTCCAGGTGGGGGATTTCCGGGTGCTGGAACTGTTTCACGGCCCTACCTCTGCGTTTAAGGACGTGGCGCTGTGTATGCTTCCCCATCTGCTGGTCCAGGCCAAGACCCAAAAAGGCGTAAAGGAAGACATTTTAATTCTGACTGCCACTTCCGGCGATACAGGCAAGGCCGCCCTGGTGGGCTTTGCAGATGTGCCCGGTGTGAAGATTTGCGTATTTTACCCCGACGGAGGCGTTTCCCGGGTGCAGAGGGCGCAAATGGTGACCCAAAAGGGCAATAATGTAACCGTTTCCGGCGTAAATGGCAACTTTGACGATGCACAGACCGGCGTTAAGAACATTTTTGCCGCCTCCGAAAACAATGTTCTGCCCGGAACGGCCAACCGGCTGTCCACCGCCAACTCTATGAACATCGGCAGACTGGCGCCCCAGGTGATGTACTACTTCAAAGCCTATGCCGACCTTCTGAAGCGGGGTCAGATCACCATGGGTGACGAAGTGAATTTCTCTGTTCCCACCGGCAATTTCGGTGACATTCTGGCAGGCTACCTGGCAAAGAAACTGGGTCTGCCCGTGGGCAAACTGATCTGCGCTTCCCACGCCAACAATGTGCTGACCGACTTTATCCGCACCGGTACTTACGACCGCCGCAGACCGCTGCACAAGACCATCTCCCCTTCTATGGACATTCTGGTATCGTCCAACCTGGAGCGCCTGCTGTACCTGATGACGCAAGACACGACATTGGTCGCTGACCTGATGAAACAGTTGAACACAGAAGGTTTTTACACCGTACCTGCTGATCTGCAAAAAACCATCGGCCAGGAATTCTGGGCAGGTTACTGCGATGACGAAAAAGCCAGACAGACCATCGGTCAGGTGTTTCAGACGCAGAATTACCTCTGCGATACCCACACCGCTGCCGGCTGGGCAGTTGCGGAAGATTACGTCCGGGAGACCGGCGATGCCCGGCCTATGGTGGTGCTGTCCACCGCATCGCCCTATAAATTCCCGGCGGCTGTTCTCTCCTCTTTGGAAAGCAGCAACGAGACGGACGAATTCAAGCAGATGCAGCGTCTGAGCGACCTGACCGGCGTTGCCATTCCTGCCAACCTGCAGGGCCTGCAGGAAAAGAAGGAACTGCACACCGATGTGATCCCGAAAGACCGGATGCTGGACTATGTGAAAAACATTTAATGAAAAAATACTT
>JAZNZO010000068.1:0-6077 GCA_045594945.1 Faecousia sp. | reverse complement strand
GTCTACTAACGATTCCGCTGCTGAGCGTGCGAAGGAAGCTGCCCGCAAGAAGCAGGAAGAAAAGGCAAAGGAAAAGGCTGCCAAGAAAGCAGCAAAAGAACAGAAGTAATCAAAAAGCGGATGCCCAAAAGGGTATCCGCTTTTATAATTAATAACTGAAGATCGTCTTAGAAAAGATAAAGGGAAGGCAAAAGCCTTCCCTTTATCTTTGGTGCGAGAGATGGGACTCGAACCCACACGGCGAAACCACACGCACCTCAAACGTGCTTGTCTACCATTCCAACACTCTCGCAAGTGACTTTAGTATTATACCTGTGACAGTCCTTTTTGTCAACCTCTTTTTGCCTTCTTTTACCTGCCGTTGACGAGAAAATAGGAATATGCTATAATGAATGAAACAAATTTTGGAGGCAGGTATATGACCCGATTTTTTGTTGCGCCGGAGGAACTGAATAAAAAGTTTACTGTCCTTGAGGGGGAAAATGCGGCCCATGCAAAAGTGCTGCGGCTAAAAACCGGGGAACAGGTTCTGCTCTGTGACGGACAGGGCAGACAGTGCCTTTGCACGGTTAGCGATGTTGCTCCGTCTGCCATTAGTTTGGTTCTTGAAAATGCGCAGGAAAGCGAAAGTGAGCCTGCTGTTGCGGTTAGTGTTTATATGGCCTTTCCCAAGGCGGATAAATTAGAACATGTTATTCAAAAAGCTACAGAACTGGGCGCTTTTGAAATTGTAGCATTTCCGTCTTCCCGCTGTGTTTCAAAACCTGATGAGAAGAGCCTTTCCAAAAAGAAAGAACGCTGGCAGAAAATTGCTGTATCTGCTGCAGAACAGTCCGGGCGGGGAAGAATTCCCCAGGTGATTGTACTTGGAAGTTACAAAGAAGCCATTGCAAGAGCCGCAGAGGCGAATAAGGCAATCCTGTTTTATGAGAATGAAAGAGCTACTACCCTTAAAATGGCTCTGGAAGAGGGAGACTATCGTTCGTTGGCTATTCTCACAGGCCCTGAGGGCGGGCTGGAAGAGCGCGAAGTGGAAATGGCAAAAGATGCCGGGTTCCAGATTTGTACTCTTGGAAGGCGTATCCTGCGGTGTGAGACGGCTCCACTGTGCGCGCTTTCTGCCATTATGTATGCAACCGGAGAATTCTAAAATAAGACGGCAGGTATTCCTGCCGTCTTTTACTTATGATACTTACTTCCTGCTTGAATTGCTTCTGCCCGGTAGAGTTGTTCTAAGACCATAATTCGTGCCAAATGATGAGGGAAAGTCATCTTGCTCATCGAGAGTTTGCAGTCTGCCATTTGCTTGATTTTGGGAGATATGCCAAAGGATGAGCCTATCAGGAAACAGGCGCTGCTTTTGCCGGAAAGCTTAACTTCTTTCATCTGTCCGGCCAGTTCTTCAGAGGAAAACATTTTTCCTTCCGGGGTCCAAATACATAGCCAGGCACCCTTTGGGATTTTAGACAGGATTTGCTCTGCTTCTTTGTCAAGCCCTGCAGCAATTTGGGCCGGGGAGGGATCTTCCGGCAACTTATATTCAGGCAGTTCCAACAGATGGAAACGGCAATAGGCGCCCAATCGCTTTTCGTACTCCGAAGCTGCCTGGATATAGAATTTTTCTTTCAGTTTGCCCATACAAATCAGAGTCACATCAAACATTTCCATCACCTCGAAAATAGTATACCACATTCTTCTTAAAATGCAAAGACTATCCTTGGAGGTGATAAAATGAAAGAGAAGAAAAAGATCAACACAGACCCATTCGGCAGTTATACCGGTCGACCCAATGACCCTTACGAAAAACCGGTGCAGGATGCAGATGATTTATGAAAAGGGCGGGTGCAAACGTGGCACCCGCTTACTTATCTTCCTTTTTGTATTTTCGCTGGGTGGCCAATCCACCCCGGATGTGTCTTTGGGCTTTATTTATATCCAATATCTTTCGCACTTTTTCATAAAGAACTCTGTTACGATGGGGAAGTCGAAGGGTTAGGTCTTTATGTACAGTGGATTTGGAAATGCCGAATTTCTTTGCGGCGGCTCTTACTGTGGCCCCGGTTTCTATGATGTACACAGCCAGTTCGCAGGCTCTTTCTTCCATTGTGTCAGCCATATAATCTCCTCCCTGCTGTGTGCTTGCCAAGAAAAATTTATGTTTGCAAAAGAGGAATTATGCCTGTTGACACCGGGGCATTCTATCTGTAAAATACATATATAATGTTTATTGGAGGCATAGAATGCTTTACTTTCATAACGACTACAATGAAATGTGCCACGAAAAGGTACTGGAAAAAATAAATAAATGCGCTGGGGAAAAAGTTACCGGTTATGGACGGGACCATTGGTGCGAACTGGCTGCAGAAAGAATACGAAAAGCCTGCCAAAACGACGAATTAGCAGTCCATTTTTTGGTAGGCGGCACGCAAACAAATCTTACGGTTATTGATGCCTGCCTGAGGCCTCATCAGGGGGTAATCAGCGCCGAAACCGGTCATATTCATGTTCATGAAACTGGTTCTATCGAAGCCTGCGGACATAAGATACTGGCGCTCCCTACCAAAGATGGTAAAATCACTGCGCAGCAGGTGGAAAAACTGATGCTTGCGCATTTGAACGACAGTGACGCAGAACATACTGTGCAGCCCAAGATGGTCTATATTTCCAACCCTACGGAATTGGGAACGATCTATTACAAGGAAGACCTTACTGCACTCTATGAAATGTGCCGTAAATACGGTCTGTATCTATTTATGGACGGTGCCCGCCTTGGTTACGGTTTGACTGCCCGTGATAATAATCTGACATTGCCGGACTTGGCAAAATTAACAGACGTATTCTACATTGGCGGCACAAAGTGTGGCGCAATGTTCGGAGAGGCTGTTGTGTTCTCCAATTCCGCCATTGCTCAGGATTTCCGCTATTTGATCAAGCAGCATGGAGGTATGCTGGCTAAAGGCTGGCTGTTGGGTGTACAATTTGCCGCATTGATGGATAACAATCTGTATTTTTCAATTTGCAAGCACGCCAACGAGCAGGCCGATATGATTCGGCAGACGGTTAAGGATGCCGGCTACAATCTCCTGGCAGAAACTACCACCAATCAGGTGTTTCCGATTTTGCCGGACGCCTTGCTTGATAAACTCAAGGATATTGTTACGTTTACAGAGCAGGGAAGAGTGGATGAAACATCCCGTGCTGTGCGATTCTGTACAAGCTGGGCGACGACCGATGAAAATGTGGCGCTGCTCTGTTCTGCTATTCGGCAGAAGAATTAATTTTGCTTCGTTCATAATTCCAACACATTTTTCTTGTAGAGTAACTTTATAGTAAGGAGGTTATTATGGAACTGAAGATTGAAAAGAAGACATTTCGACATATTCTATTGACTGCAGTTGTTTGTATTGTGCTGTTCTGGATTTTGACTGCACCATCTCAGGTTGGCTCCATTTTTGCCGCAATAGGCAGAATCTTTGCGCCGTTTATCGTTGGCCTTGTGATTGCTTTTATTGTTAATGTTCCAATGCGGTGGCTTGAAAGTAAAATGACAAAGATCAAAAGCCACAAAGTGCGCAGAGTGATTGCGATGGCCCTTTCGTTCCTGCTGCTTGTTGCAATTTTGGCAGGTGTCCTTTGGCTGCTGATCCCTGAACTGATCAAAACGATTTCAGATCTGATCCCGCAGCTGACAGCATTTGTTGGTGATTTGGAAAAGAATATCGAAAAGATTCTTCAGGAGAATCCTCAACTTTCCGAATGGCTTTTGGGTGAAGGAGGCGCGGCCAATTTTAATTGGGCGGGAATTTTGCAAGATGCATTTGCCTTTCTTGGCAATAGCCTTTCCACTATCCTTTCCACGACCCTGCAGGCGCTTTTAAGTGTTGGCGGTTTCCTTATAGATGCGTTTATTGCGGTAGTTTTTGCCGTATATGTTCTTTCCCAAAAGGAGCTCTTGGCCCGGCAAGGCCGCCGACTTCTGTATGCATTTCTTCCCGAAAGATTTGCAGACTATATTCTGCGGATTCTTCGACTTTCCAATGGCGCTTTTTCCCGGTTCCTTTCCGGGCAGTGCATCGAAGTTTGTATTTTGGGAAGTATGTTTGCCATTGCGATGGCCATCTTTAATATGCCCTTTATACCCCTTATTTGCGTGCTGATCGCGATTACTGCGTTTGTACCTTATGTTGGCGCGTGGGCTGCTTGCTTTGTTGGTGCGTTCCTCATTATGGTCGTGGATCCTACAAAGGCAATGTGGTTTGCTGTCATGTTCCTGGTGCTGCAGGAGATTGAAAACAACTTGATCTATCCAAGAGTTGTTGGTACTTCTGTTGGCCTTTCCGGCATGTGGGTCCTTTTAGCGATTTCTGTTGGCGGTGAATTGTTCGGTATTTTCGGTATGATCGCCATGATCCCTGTGGCCTCTGTATTTTACACACTTTTGAGCGAGGCTACGGAAAAACGGCTGAAAAAACGAAAAGTTGTTGAAGAAAAGCTGGTTGCCCAGCCTCCTGCAATTACGAGGAATAAGAAGGAAAAGAAGTGGCTGCCCACAGAGGATATTGAAGAATAAAATCAAGACCGGCTATGGTTACCATAGCCGGTCTTTTTATGCGATTGTGAACTCGTAATTTTCAAATTTCAGCCGATCGCCCACGTCTACGCCAAAGGGCAATAGGGCAATGGCAACTTCGGAAACAACACCGGTGTCGTCATATTTGACATAAGCGTAGTCACCACGAATATCAATGATCGTGCAAGTCATAGTTGCTCCTTTACAGCATTTACAAGTTGCCAGGCGATACTTCCGGGGCGGAGTTTTTCCGTTGCAGATTCGATTGGGAACCATTCAACTGCATCCACCTCTCTGGATATGTGGAAAGTGGCCTTATCAACTGTAGCGTGATATCCCAGCATGAGCATTTCTTTTTTCTCATAGGGATAACTGGATATAAATTTCAGCTCTTTAACACTTAAACCGATTTCCTCAAGTATTTCGCGACGCGCAGTTTCTTCTGCGGATTCACCCAATTTCATGACCCCTGCTACACAGACATAGTTGACTTTCGATACATATTCCTGCCGCAATAGTGCGATTTCCTTATATTCGTTTACTACAGCGCAGATCACACAGGTAGTAAACATATCCCAAAGCGGAACTTTGCATTTTTCACAGTAGGGGATGAGACCTTCGTCACCAATATCCTTCTTTGTCAGCAGGTTGCCGCAGTGAGGGCAGTATGTAAAGCGCATAGTTGATCTCCTTTTGAAAACCGCCCCCGAGTATTCGGGGGCGGTGATGCTTAGGGAATTAGTCCTTGTACATCTCTACCAGCTTCAGCAGGTGCTCGTAGCGTTCCTTGGCAGCAGCTTCGTTCTTTGCGAACAGTTCAGTTGCGCGATCGGGGAACTCACGGGTCAGACGGCTGTAGCGGGCTTCGTTCATCAGGAATTCCTGATAGCCATCCTTGGGTGCCTTGGAGTCCAGAGTGAACTTGCCGGTTTCCTTGGAAGGATCGAAGCGGAACAGGTTCCAGTAGCCGCAGTCAACAGCCTTCTTCATTTCGGCCTGGCAGTTCATCATGCCACCCTTAATGGAGTGCATTTCACAGGGAGCGTAGCCGATGATCAGGGAAGGACCGTTGTAGGCTTCTGCTTCGCAGATGGCCTTAATGGTCTGTGCCTGGTTTGCACCCATAGCAATCTGTGCCACGTAAACGTAGCCGTAGGACATTGCAATTTCAGCCAGGGACTTCTTCTTGGTTTCCTTACCGGAAGCTGCGAACTGAGCAACCTGACCGATGTTGGAAGCCTTGGAAGCCTGACCGCCGGTGTTGGAGTAAACTTCGGTATCGAATACAAAGATATTTACGTCCTTGTTGGAAGCCAGAACATGGTCAACACCGCCGAAGCCAATGTCGTATGCCCAGCCGTCGCCACCGAAGATCCAAACGGACTTCTTGGACAGATATTCCTTCTTGGAGAGGATGTCCTTAACAGTGTCGCAGCAAACCTTGGACTCCAGGTTGGCAATCAGAGCCTTGGTGGCAGCCTTGTTGGCTTCGCCGTCATTGTAGGTA
>JAZNZO010000067.1:0-7842 GCA_045594945.1 Faecousia sp. | reverse complement strand
ATTTGAAGCGATATCTGTAAAAAAGATTGGGCGCGGATGCGCCCGGACTTCAGATTTTTTATTCATATACACTTACAAGCAATACATCGGAAAGTTCGATGAGGCCGTGATCATGGCCACCGGCATAATCCAAATAGTAAGGACTTCTGACAATCGGCATTTCGCCTTGGCGAATTTTTAAGGTCATGGTAATCCGCACGCCGCCGGAAGGGGGACTTTCTATAAGGACGGTACCGCCGTGAGCAGTTGCGGTATTGTGGACGATGTTTAGGCCCAAGCCAAGACCAAAGCGGCTGTCACCTAAACCGGGCTGACGCATAAAACGGTTAAAGACATTCACTTGCACTTGCTGTGCAAGCCGCTCTCCGGGATCGGACAGCGTAAAGAATAGAAGGTCTTTCTTCCGGGTAAGGGTGGCGCGAAGCACACTGCCCTTGGGAGAGAACTTAACCGCATTGGAAATGAGATTATAAATGGAACGCTCAATTCGTTCGGCATCGGCAAGAAGATATACGGGGGAAGAAGGCCCTTCGTAACGAACAGTGATGTCTGCCTGAGAAAGTAGAGCAGCTGCCTTTTCCGCAATTTCTGCAAATAAGGATGTTGCCTCAATGGTAACCATATTGGCAAGAGGCTCTTGGGTGTATTTGGCCGCATCGGACATATTTCCCACAAGCCGAAGCAATTGATGCAGGCTTTTCTGAAATTGAGCAAGTTGCTGTTGGGTTGAGGGGTTTTCTTTGGTACTGATGTTGGGAAACAACAGATTTGTGGTAGCCACAATATCAGAAATGGGCATACGAAGTTGCTGCGCGGCCAAAGAGACTGCCTGTAGCTGGCTTGAAGTATTACCCTCGGAAAGCAGGAAAAGGTGCTCAGTGCCCATTGAAACAACCGTTGCTTCGCGAGGAGAATTTCCAATCAGAATTGTCAGATATAAATGCCCCTCACTAAAATCGGCATATTCTTCCTTACCGGTTTGCAGAATGGAAAAAATATCTGTGCCAGGCAGAAGAAATAGGGCGCAGGCAGGCTCATTGCAATAAGAGATTTTTCCCTCTGTAACAGCAAATGCCGGATATGTCAGTAAATCAAGCATCTGTTTTGAAGAATTTGGCTGGCCCACTTTTCCACCCCCTTATAATTTATTAGTCGCTAAAATTCGACATACTTATCTCTATTCTAACGCATTTTTTGAAAATAGCAAGAGAAATCGCTAAATGAGGTGTAACAATGTCTATTCACGATGGTCACAGACAAAGATTGAAAGACCGCTTCCGCAAGGAAGGGCTTGATGGCTTTAATGAACTGAATGCATTGGAGTTATTGCTGTTTTACTGTGTTCCACGCAGTGACACAAATCCTTTGGCCCACAGGCTTCTTGATCGTTTTGGTTCCTTTTCAGCGGTTTTGGATGCCAGTGTGGAAGAACTGGAAGAAGTGGAAGGCATTGGACATAATATCTCCACATTTTTGACTTTCATTCCTCAGGCGCATAGGTATTATTATGACAACAAAAATAAAGAAGTTAAGATATTGACCAATATTGCCGAATGCGGAAAATTCCTGGCACCTAAGTTTATTGGCCGCAAAAATGAAATGGTCTATATGATTTGCTTGGACGCCAAGTGCAAGGTGCTATCCTGCAAGGAATTGGGTGAGGGGAGTGTAAACTCAGCCGGTGTTCCTATCCGCAGAATTGTGGATGTTGCGCTCAAAACAAACGCATCGTCCGTTATCCTGGCCCATAACCATCCAGGCGGCGTGGCAGTTCCCTCAACAGATGATGCTGTAACCACAAGCCGGGTGGCGCAGGCGCTTTCCGGTGTGGATATTGTGCTGACGGATCATTTAGTGTTTGCTGACGGGGACTACATTTCAATGGCCGAAAGTGGATACTACCGACCAGCAGAATTTACAGTTTGGCGTTAAACCCGCTACTTAAGACCGTAGAAAGGAGGAATTGTATGGACAAGTTTGTGTTGCACTCGGAATTTAAGCCCACAGGCGACCAGCCACAGGCCATTAAAAGCCTTACGGAGGGTATTGAGATGGGCCTTCGGGAACAGGTGCTTTTAGGCGTTACAGGTTCCGGTAAGACCTTTACGATGGCATCCGTTATTGAAAAACTCAACCGTCCCACATTGGTCCTTGCCCACAATAAGACCCTTGCCGCTCAACTTTGTTCTGAGTTTCGGGAATTCTTCCCGGATAATGCGGTGGAGTACTTTATTTCCTATTATGATTACTACCAACCGGAAGCCTATATTGCCCATACAGATACCTATATTGAGAAGGATTCCTCTGTTAATGAAGAAATCGACAGACTTCGACACAGCGCCACTTCCGCTCTGTTTGAGCGCAGAGATGTGATTGTGGTATCATCTGTTAGTTGCCTATATGGCCTGGGCGACCCTATCGACTATAAGAGCATGGTAATTTCCCTGCGTGTAGGGCAGATGCGGCCGCTGGATGAGGTGCTGAAGAAATTGACGGAAATACGTTACGAGCGTAACGATATTGATTTCTCAAGAAACAAGTTCCGACTGCGCGGAGATACCTTGGAAGTTTACCCGGCCTATTGGTCCGGAAGAGCCATTCGCGTTGAATTCTTTGGTGATGAAATTGATAGGATTTCTGAAATCAATGCGGTAACCGGTATGGTTGAGCGGTATATTGAGCATATAGCCATTTATCCAGCCAGTCACTATGTGGCATCCCGGGAAAAGATGGAACGGGCTATGGCGGAAATCCGCAGAGAATGTGATGAGCAGGTGGCTTGGTTCCGGGCACACGATAAACTACTGGAAGCACAAAGAATTGCCCAGCGTACCAATTACGATTTGGAAATGCTGACGGAAATCGGTTTTTGCACCGGCATTGAGAACTATTCACGGATTATTCAGGGCCGTGCCCCCGGCACACCGCCAACAACTCTTCTCGATTATTTTCCCGATGATTTTCTTCTCTTTGTGGATGAAAGCCATGTTACATTGCCACAGTGCAGAGCAATGTACGCAGGCGACAGAAGCAGAAAAGATGCCCTTGTTAATTACGGGTTCCGGCTTCCCTCTGCTTATGATAACCGGCCGCTTAATTTTGAGGAGTTTAACAGCAAACTTAACCAGGTGGTCTATGTTTCGGCCACTCCTGCCGATTACGAAAAACAGCGCTCTGATAATACAGTGGAGCAGGTTATTCGCCCCACAGGCCTTTTGGACCCTGTAGTGGAGGTAAGACCCATTGATGGGCAGATTGATGACTTGATAGGGGAGATTAACCAGCGGAGCGCAAAAAATGAACGGGTGCTGGTTACAACCCTTACCAAGAAAATGGCAGAGGACCTGACAACCTACTTGCTGCAGGCCGGAATTCGTGTTCGCTATATGCACTCCGATATTGGCGCGATGGAGCGGATGGAGATTATCCGTGATTTGCGTATGGCAAAGTTTGATGTTCTTGTTGGCATTAATTTGCTCCGCGAAGGCTTGGACTTGCCGGAAGTCAGTTTGGTTGCTATTCTGGATGCGGATAAGGAAGGCTTCCTGCGGTCTGAAACCAGTCTTATTCAAACAATCGGCCGTGCTGCCCGTAATGCGGAAGGTCTTGTCATTATGTATGCCGATACGGTTACTGACTCTATGGCAAAGGCTATTGGGGAGACGGAGCGCCGCAGAAAAATTCAGGATGCGTATAATAAGGCAAACGGTATCGTGCCTAAGACGATTATTAAGTCTGTCCGCGATCTCATCGAAATCTCTTCGCCTACGCCGGAGCGAAAAGGCAGAACCGGAGTGAAGATGACCAAGGCAGAGAAGGAAAAGGAAATCGCCCGCCTGGAAAAGCAGATGAAGGAAGCAGCAAGAATGATGGAGTACGAATATGCGGCTCTCTTGCGAGATCAAATCATCGAATTGCGCGGCAAAGAATAATGGAAAGCGGACCTGTCAATCGACAGGTCCGCTTATTTTAGTGGATAGGATATTGGTCCGGCAGGAAGGTGTAGTACAGAAGATACACTGCATCCTGGTCGGTGACAACGCCGTCGCCGTTAAAGTCACAATCCTGGTTTACCGGGTAAGCATCCGGCAGGAAGGTGTAATACAGAAGATAGACAGCATCCGCATCGGTAACGGTTTCGTTGCCGTCCACATCGCCGGGAATGTAGGCCTTTTCAAAAGTTGCCGTATAGGTGGCATTGCCTTGGCAATCGGTTACTTCCTTATCCCAGCCGGTAAAATGGAAACCTTCGGGTGCTTCAGGATCTATTGGAATAGTTACTTCGTCTCCATAGTGATAGGTTTTTTCAGCAATCACTGTGCCATCTTCATACCGGAAGATAACGGTGTAATCAATAAAAGCCTTTTCAAAAACGGCTGTATAGGTAGCAGCGCCAGCGCAGTTTACCACTTCCTTATCCCAGCATGCAAAGGTGTAGGTATAGGTGTTATCTGCCGGCTTTGTGGGATTACTGGGCGCGGTTACTGTATCGCCCCAGTGATAAGTGGCATTGGCCAGTACATCCCCGTTCCAGTTCTTGAAGGACACCTCATAGATGATGTAAGTCTTCTCATAGGTGGCAGTATAAACTGCATTACCGGCACAATTCACCACTTCCTTATCCCAACCTCCAAAAGTGTAGGTGTAAGTGTTATCCGTCGCCTTGGTTGGATTAACGGGCACTGTGACGGTATCCCCATAGTGGTAAAGTTCCCTGGATAGTTCCGTGCCATCCTCATCAGCAAATACTACAGTGTAGTCAATGTAATCAGCAGTGTAGGTGGCAGTGTAAACCGCATTACCGGTGCAATTCACCAATTCATTATCCCAACCAGCAAAGGTGTAGGTATAGGTATTGTCGGCATTCTTTGTGGGATTTGCAGGCGTAGTTACAATATCGCCGGCATGATAGTAGGTGCTGCTAATTTGTGTGCCATCCCAATTTGCAAAAGTGACGAGGAAGTTGTGGCAAGTTAGTAAATCTGTGTATTCTTGCCCGGCATATTCGACTGTTGCCCTGTGTACTGTTTGAGCCTGGTGTGCTTCACCGTTTGTTACAGTGCAGGCAATGGTTTGTACATCCCCACAATTACGCGAGCAGGTGAGGGTTACAGTACAAGCAGAGTGTGTATCCGACCAGGAGAAGGATGCATCATAGTTATGGCCAAGCGCATCTATCTGCTCTTGCGCCACAAGAATATCCCCACAGATTTCACAATGACTGCCTTCTGTCAGTCCTGCTTGGGTGCAAGTTACAGTTGCAGAATCCACTGCCGGCGGATGAAAAACGCCTCCCATATCAGCCTGAATGCTAGAGAAAGCATAGCCATACCCTGTACCAGAATAGTCGGATGTGAGTTTCACCTTGAAGGTATCTCCGGCAATGGTCACAGTTCTATTGGCAGCCTCGGTGCCGGTATACTTTGCAATTTGATTACCAGTGCCATCATAGATATAAAGGAAGTCCCGGTTGGCTTCCGTATAGGTATCACCATTAAATGTAATAACCAAAGACTGTGCTCCCGGATAGGTAAAAGAGTTGACCTGGTTCAGGTTATTGCTATAATTATGGTCGCTTTCGGGATAGGTGGCAGGATCTAAAAGGACGGTATTGGACGAATGCACATAGATTTTAAATTCCGTAGAAGCACCTGCAACCGTTATGGAAATGGTCTTTTTGCCGGGAGTAGATAAGTCTGCACGGATGGAGTCAATGGCGGTAGGAGCAATGGTGACGGTTATGTCCTCATCATATACGCCCCGTAGGGAAAGACCGGCTAAGTCAATAGATTCTCCAACGAGATAACGATCTTTTTCGGGCTGCGAAACAATCTGTAATTTCTGAAGAGGCACTTCTGAACCATTGGTAAAATACAATCTATTGCAATCTTTGCAATAATAAGTCTGATGACCATTCAACATAACATCTGTTACTTCATAATGCCATGTAGCCCAATTTAGGTATTCGTTTCCGCTTTCCATTGCAATCTGGGCTCTTTGTGTGCTTGTGCCGCTATAAAAGACTGTATTTAGATTATCGCAATCATCAAAAGCACCGAAGGAAATACCGCAAATGCTTTCCGGAATTACAACAGAAGTTAAGGAGGTACAGCCAGAGAAGACACTTCCGTCAATCAATTCCACGCCGTTGGGTATGGTGATATTTGTAAGACTGCTGCAATTGTAGAAAGCACCGCCGCCAATCCATAAGATACTGTCAGGAAGGTTGATTTGCGTTAATTCCGTGCAGTTTTTGAACGAGTAATTGCCAATGCCTGTTACCGGCAAGTCATCAATTATGCTTGGGATAACCGACACATTACTGTTTCCGACGTAGGATGTTATTCTCACTTGCCCGTTATAGATGGAATATCTTAGACCATCTTTGCGCCACTTAGAATATGTGGCAGTGTACGTCGCATTACCGGCACAATTTGCAACAGAGGAGTCCCAACCTGCGAAGGTGTAGGTATAGGTGCTGTCTTCTTCCTTGGTGGGATTATCAGGTGCAGTTACCTTGTCATCCCAATGGTAGGTCCTCTCGGAAATGACAGTTCCGTCCCAATTCTTGAATGTAACAATGTAGTTAATATGGGTGGCAGTATAGGTGGCTGTGTAGGTTGCATCACCGGCACAATCCGCAACAGGTTTATCCCAACCGGCAAAGGCATAGGAGTAGGTGTTGTCTGCCGCCTTATATGGATCAGCCGGTGCAGTAACTTCTGCGCCAATATGGTAATAGGCGCTGCTTAACTGCGTGCCGTCCCAGTTTTCAAAGGTTATCAGCGCATGGTTACAAGTAAGCGAATTGTTGTACGCTTGGCCCTCCCATTCTATAGTTGCACAATGGGTCGTTTGCTGTTGGGTTACATCTGTGACTGACACCGCACAAGCAAGCGTTTGCACATCATTGCAGCGAGAACAAGTCAGTGCAGCCGTGCAGGCTGTATGGTCCTCATTCCAAGAGAAGACTGCTTCATAATTGTGACCCAATGCGGCTATTTCTTCCTGTGCAACTAACACCATACCACAGATTTCGCAGTGACTGCCTTCTGTCAGTCCTGCTTGGGTACAAGTTACAGTTGCAGGATCCACGACTGGCGGATGGATAACTTCGCCCATATAGGCCTGAATGCTGGAGAAGGCATAGCCATATTTTGTTGTACTGCCGTCGGACGTAAGTTTTATCTTGAAAGTATCACCTGGAATGGTTAGAGTCATATTGGCAGCCTCGGCGCCGGTATATTTTGCGATTTGATTTCCGGTGCCATCGTAGATATAAATGAAGTCCCGGTTGGCTTCTGTGTTTGATTTATCATTAAATGTAATAATCAACGACTGAGCGCCGGGATATGTAAAGGTTTTGACCTCGTTGAGATAATTCTTGTAGTTGTGCGCGCTTTCAGGATATGTTGAGGCATCTAAAATGATCAACTTAGGAGGATGCTCATTCGTTTCATATTCCGTTACAGTGAGGGGATATTCATAGAGTTGGAAAGAGTTGCTGCCACTGAAAACGCAGCTCTTGGTTTCTGCACTTGCCCCGGTGGAAAACGAACAGACTGCCGAAACGAGTACGGCAGAGCATATAAATATTTTCCAAAGTTTATTCATTTCTGTCCTCCCAATGTGTTTGTCCATATTTGTGTAAACTGTATAGGATCACGGGAAAAATATATCCTTGTTATTATGGAACAGACCGCACAAATTGTCAAGAAAACGGGGGAGGGCAACTCTGACCATAAAAAACGGATGGCAGGCCTGGGGCCTGCCCGCCGGAGGTTTTGTGGTTATTTGGGGATGTTTCCTCTATTTGTATCCATTACTTTTCTGGGGTGAAAG
>JAZNZO010000066.1:0-3856 GCA_045594945.1 Faecousia sp. | reverse complement strand
CCACGGCGCTTATCGCGGCGGGCGCTGGACACTTTACACTTAGGAACAGCCATGGTTGACACCTCCTTGGTCAAACTGCTTTGACAGCATTCATTAATTACTTATCGAGAAGCTGCCGTAAAGCAGCAAAACGGGGGTCTAGCTCTTTTTGACATTCACACTTGCCTTCATTCAGGTTCTTGCCACATCTGCAGCAAAGGCCTTGACAATCAGGTTTGCACAACAGTTTGGAATCCATATTCAGTACAAAGACTGTACGAACAATATCCTCCAAATCTGCGCTGTCCTCAATCAGAGGGAACACCCACTCGTCTTCGTTTTCTTCGTTAGAAAGTTCCTGCACCAAAACCACATCAATGGGAATTTCCATATCTGCAGCAAAGTCAGAAGCACATCGGTCACACACACCGTGAATGGTGGTGCGAAGGCTGCCTTGCATAACCAGCACACCGGCGGTATTACGCACCGTGCCGCTGGCCACAACCGGCTCATCCACTGGAAAACAGTTACCATAGCGAAGATCACGCAAGTCCACGCTTACGGAAAACGGGAGCGACGCGCCGGGACAGTCCATAATTTGAGAAAGTCCTAACCGCATAGTATCCCCCTCCTCGTAATCGTGCTTGACTATTATATAGTTATTTATTCCATTTGTCAAACATTATTTTTGCATTTTCCGGGGTATTTCCAAAGGTTTTTACGGGAACATACCATAGATGTCTTCATAAACATCTTCCCGGAAGGGACCAGGCAATCCCGCATCGTTGATGATCGCCAGGAAACCGTCCTCATAGTCATCATTTTCTGCCAGCCGGCAATACACATTGGTGGCTTCTTCTCTATTCTCGGTGGCAAGGGTATAAATGTTCAGGGCAGCCATACTGGATACGGCATAACTGATATAATAGACCGGACTTTCCACCACAACCATCTTCCAGTAACTTTGCAGGTCAGTAATATTATCATTAAAGAATTGGATGCCGCCATAGGCCTGGGCAACTTCTGCCATAATCAGTTCAAAGTCCGCCTGCGTCAAATTCTCCACATCCGGGTGAGAATAAACGGCTTTCTCAAAGGCATCCACAGCCAGCTGGACAAGTGTTCCGGCAATCACCTCATAGAGCTTATAGCTGACATAGGCCTTATAAGTTCCTTCCGGCAGTTGGTCTTTCAAAAAGGCTGTAAAAAGCCATTCATTGCCCTGGGATTGGGTTTCTGCCAAATCCAAAGGCGTCTCCACCATATCCCCTTCTACCGCAGCATAGAAATGACCCAATTCATGAATAACGGTGGAAACATTGTGATAGCCCGGTCCAAAGAAGCAGAAAGGCTCCATGCCTACAAGGGTGGTAAAGGCCCCTTCACGGGCATTTTCTTCCTCTGTAAATACCACACGATCTTCCTCGAACATCTTATTCATAGCATTCTGCGCGGTTTCCGGCAGGCTAAGCAGATACCCTTCCACATAGATCTTGCCGGAATTCTCATAAGATGCAGATAAGAGATTCGCAAAACTTACCTGTTGAGCAGCAGTAAGCCCCCGGTAACATTCCGTAAAGGCATTCAGCGCCTTTACGCAAGCAGGTTTCAAATAAATCTGCGCATACGTATTCATAGTGTCCACAGTTTCGGGGTCATAATCCCGGTCATATTGAACTCTATAGGCATAGTCATAGAAATTGTCGTAACCATAGATAGTGGCAATTTCATTGTTGTTCTGGATCAGTTCCCGGTAAATCGGTACCATTTCCGGATTTACAGCAGGGTCTCCCAAATCCCGATAAGCCACCAAAAGCTCTGCATTTCTTTGCTCCAGTTCCGCCACCCGGGTGGTATAATGCATCAGTTTCTCCATTTCCGAGTCGGTCCAATCGGTGAAGAAATAGTCCTTGTTGGGAGCATCGGATTCATAAATCCGCCGGGCGCAAAGCATAAATTCGTCTGTAACCTGGTTGCTTATCTCCTGGCTTTTCAAAAACCGGTCGCTGGCAACTTTGTCGGTAGTATCATAGCAGTAAATCACATTGGCAATACTGCATTGATCGTTAATATAGTCTGACAGTTCTTCTAAAGCGTCCTCTGCTTCGTCAATCTCTTCAATGGATGCATCTTGCAGATATAGTTGCTCTAAGGCCAGTAAATCCGCACTGAACTTCTCCACATCCGCATCTGTCAGTGTATAGACTAAATGCTTGTTGTAGGGATTTTCCGCATTTTGCGCAGGCGGTACTGTGGGAAAATGTACTTCTATTTTTTCACGGCAACCGGCAAGAGTGCCAAAAACCAGGCAAACTGTCAGTAACAGGCAGAGTAACTTTTTCATACAGGTTCCTCCCTTTATTCTTACTATTTCACGGCTTTTACTTGCAATAGCCATTTGTTTTTGATACCATAGGTCTAAGAGGTGCTATTATGGAAATTTTGTATCAGGACAAGGATATCATCGTCTGCATCAAGCCTGCTCGGGTTCTTTCTACCGATGAACCCGGCGGAATGCCGGATCTTGTTCGGCAGGCTTTGAATGACCCAAAAGCCGATGTGCGCACAGTCCACCGGCTGGACCGAGTTGTTTCCGGTCTTATGGTGATGGCAAGAAATGCCGCAAGCGCATCGGCACTTTCCCGTCAAATTCGGGAAAACATATTTGCAAAAGAATATTTGGCCGTTGTGCACGGTCATCCGGACGCCCCCACAGGCACCATGACAGACCTTTTACTGCGGGACAAACAGGCAAGGATGACCCGGGTGGTTACCCAGCCGGCGAAAGGTGTGCAGGAGGCCATTTTACATTATCAAATCTTAAACCGGGCAGAGGGGCTTTCCCGGGTACACATCCGTCTGGTGACCGGAAGAACGCACCAAATCCGTGTGCAGTTTTCCTCCCGGCAAATGCCATTGGTGGGAGAACGAAAATACGCCGTTTTGGAAGATGACTGCGAAATTGCCTTATGGTCTTACCGTCTGGCCTTTACCCACCCTGTTACCGAACAGCCTATGGAATTTATCCAGTTTCCTCCCGAAGTTTACCCTTGGAGCATTTGCTGAAAAGCCCGTTTGAAGTCTTCATCCTGGCTTTTCTCCCGTTTTTTAGGGCCTTTGGTACGGCCGCCAGCCCTGCGATATTTCCCGCTTTCATGGCGAGAAAAAAGAAGGGCATCTATATTTTCCTTTGTGTAGGCCCAGCCGTCCTGATGAAGAACAGCAGCGCCCTTTGCCATGCACATAGAGGCAAGGCCGTAGTCCTGGGTAATCACGATGTCACCGCTTTCTACACGGTTTACAAGGGCAAAATCCACACTGTCTGCCCCTTTGTCAAACACAAGGGTCTGAGCACCATCCCGGAAAAATTCATGGGCAGTGTCGCATAAAAGCAAACAAGGAATATTATATTCTTTGCACAAAGAGACCGCAATATCCGTTACAGGACAAGCATCTGCGTCCACAAGCACTTTCATACACACACCTCCTGATTTATTCTACCATAAGGTTTAGGTATTTTCTATGGATAATTATAAATTTTTTCAGCACACAGCCTGCGAATATTTCCCATGCCACAAAACCGAAAGGCCGGAAGACTTCAACTGTCTTTTCTGCTACTGCCCTTTGTATGCTTTGGGAGAAAACTGCGGCGGCAATTTTACATATACGCAAGCAGGCATCAAAGACTGCTCCAAATGCCTTATCCCTCACTGCCGGGAAAATTATGACGGGATTATGGATAAAATGAGGCATATAATCTCCCTTGCGAAAAAACCTTGATTATTTTCATTTGCCTGCTATAATATGCTTGTTTGGAGACGTATCGAAGTGGGGACGTTTGCGAGCGCTGCCGGCGGCAGATAAAGCGAGCAATAAG
>JAZNZO010000065.1:0-9142 GCA_045594945.1 Faecousia sp. | reverse complement strand
AGGGGGGGGGGGCAACTCTGACCATAAAACACGGCTGGCAGACCAGAGGCCTGCCAGCCGTAGTTTTTGTGATTATTTGGGAATGTTTCCTCTATTGGTATCCATTACTTTGCTGGGATCAAAGATGCCATCGAACCAACTGCTGTTGTGTGCCATATTGGAACCGCTTACCATAATACGGCCCATTCTTACATATTGGTCTGCTTCATAGGACCAAGTAGAGCCGTCGCTGTTGGCAAAACCTAAGAAAATACCAAATCCGTTGGCACGCAGTTCGTTGTAACTTTGACCGCTATAGGGACTGTTTCTGGAAGTGATGTCGCTGTCTCGCGCAAAAACAAGAGTGCGAACATTTCCCAGGATGGGAGTAACTTCGTTTTGCCATTTCTTCAGATCTGCTTTGATCTCATTTACACTGCTCGATCCGTAGGCTACATTGCCGTATGTATAGCAGGCGATTTCATAACCTGCATTTTTCAGGGCATTTACCAGTTCTTTTGCATCTGAAACTTCTTTTTCATATGCAGCCTGCCCAAATGTGTCGGCAGCACCTTCGTAGGTCCGGTAGCCGAACACACCGTCAAAGCCTGTGACAGCAAGGACAGCCTTTGCGCCACGATAGCTGAAATCGGGGTGGCTTTCCACAAATGCATCCAATATGGGAACCATATCATAGGCACCAACAAGTTCGTTTCCGGATGCATCAATGTAGGTGTTTGTCAGTTTTCCGTTTTCATCTACAATCAGTTTGGAAGCAAAGCCGGCACCCTTTGCGTCCGGTATCTTGTCGCCGTTGCTATCGGTCATATAGAAGTAATAATTCACCTGCGTTTGGGTGATCATTAAGGGTTTTTTCCCTGCAGGCAGGTACAGATCCTTAATGGCATAGATGGCATTGCCGTTACTGTCAGTTTTGCTTTCGTAAACATCATCCAGGCTTACCAATATGTAGTTATTGGCATAGAGCTCTTCCAGAATTTTGGAAAACTCTGTGATTGTTACAAAGTTACGATTGTAGGCACCGGCGTAGGTTCTGTCTTTATAGGCTCTGGTGGAGTCTGCGATCAAAACCTGGAAGGAGAGATTTACAACCTGGCCGGGGTCATTCCAAAGAACCAATTTGCTCTTTAGATTCTCATATTCCGCCATTTTATCCAGCAGATTGGGGTAAGCGGTGATGTCTCCTGTAAAGGAATCAATGATGTCGATAGCGGCCTGGTAGTCATAGTTTTTGGCGTGGAGTTCGGCCTGGGACAGCAGGGAAGTTGCCAGTGCATCCTGCTCACGTTTCAATTCTTCCTGGGCAGCAATAGAGGCGGCAACCTCTTCTTTGTGGGCTTTCCGGGCGGCTTCAGCCCGAACAATGGCTGTAATAATGAAAATTGCACAAAGAATAATGGTTACACCGATGATGATGGTGGGCAAGTAGTTTTCTTTAATGATTTCGGCTTTCGTCCGTCTCCTGCGGCGGGGATTTGCAGGACGGTTTGCGTTTTCTTCGTTCATATGTAGTCCGCCTTTCTGTTATTTTCTTCCATTATATATGCAAAACTTGTAAAAATCAAGGTAATTCAGGGGTGTTCCTTGGTGGTAGAATGAAAAGTCTATTTGGGGAAATAATCCACAAAGAGGTGATACAATGGTTAGAGGTATTTCTAAGCAAGTAATTGTTATGGAAGGAAATAGCCGAGACTTTTTTGAAAGCGCAATTTTCATTTTGAATGAAGATTGCATAAAAGGTGGAATAGGGGAGAAAGATTTACTGCGTCAAGCAAAGGCTGCATTGACAGAAGTAAACAATGGTACAGAACGCAATCAAAAATGGAATCGCGCGTTGTGGGCCTTTGGGGGCTTTTTCGTTAGTTGCGGGCTTTGGCTGTTAACCTTGTTGTTATGACTTGCCAACTTACCGGTGCTATGATATAATCCACCCAAAGGAGGTGGCGGCTTGCAACTTGGCAATATACAAATAGACAATCCTTTGGCGCTCGGTCCTATGGCTGGCGTAACAGACTTGGCTTTTCGTACCATTTGCGCAGAAATGGGTGCGAATATCACTGTAACGGAAATGGTTTCTTCCCGAGCTCTTGTGTATAAAGATAAGAAAAGCGCCGCTCTTTTGAAAAAGAATGAAGGCAGTGTTTGCGGCGCACAAATTTTTGGTAATGACCCGGAAATTATGGCAGAGGGTGCAAAGTTGGCACTTGAAATATCCGGCTGTGATTTCTTAGATATAAATATGGGTTGCCCCATGCCCAAAATTGCCAATAGTGGTGACGGTGCAGGGTTGATGCGCACACCTGTGCTGGCAGGGGAGATTCTTAATGCTGTAGTAAAGGCCGTAGATGTGCCTGTGACGGTTAAGTGCCGCCTTGGCTGGGATAAGGGAAACATCAATGTTTTGGAATTTGCCCGCCGTATGGAAGATAATGGGGCAGCGATGCTGACAGTTCACGGCAGAACGAGAAGTATGCTTTATTCCGGCGTTGCCGATTGGGATATGATTGGTAAAGTGAAGCAGACAGTGCAGATTCCGGTGATTGCCAACGGGGATATTGTCAGTGGCGAAACAGCCCTTAAGTGCCGAAACCGTACAGGCGCTGACGGTGTAATGATAGGCCGTGCAACGTTCGGTGACCCTTGGATATTTATGCAGGCAAAAGCGGTTTTTGCAGGGAAGCCTATCCCGGAACGCCCCTGTCTGGCAGAAAGAGTGGACGTGGCGTTACGTCAGTTTGAACTTGCTTTTCGTGATAAGGGAGAGCATATTGCTTGTTTAGAGGCAAGGAAACATTTTGCCTGGTATTTGCGAGGGGTTTCTCACAGTAGTTACTATAAAACTCAGATCTCCGCGATACAGACAATGGAAGACATTTATCGAATTGCAAAAGGCATTAAAAACGATTTGCAATAATTACATGGAATGAATATGCCGCTTGGTTGCACCCTATCTTCGAGGTGATAGGTATGATCAAGCGGCTTATTATTTGCTTGTTTTTCATAGGTGTATTGCAAATACCGGCGCAGGCATCCACCATTCGCTGGGTGGATTTTGCTGTACCTTATGAATCCTTAAAGTATGCTATGGATGTGGATATTGCTACTGGGGAAACGGAGAAACATATCAACTGGATTGAAATATTGGCAATCGCCGGATGCCGTACCGGTGGCAAGTGCAATCTGCAGTCGGTAAAGAGGGCAGTAAGTGACTTGAAGACGGACAAGACACCGGAGGAACTGCTGGGCAGTTTATATGAGCACTACTCCTATTATTATGCATCGTACAGCGCTGTTTTAGGGGGACTGCTGGGCAACTATTCCATTGAAGTGAATGGGCAAAAGAAATTCTCCTATGGCTTGAAAGCATTTTCCCCAATTGCCGCCGGGTACGGGTATTCTCATTGCTCTGACTTCGGAAATCAAAGGTCTTTCGGATTTAAGCGCAAACACCTGGGTAATGATTTAATGGGTAGCCTCGGCACACCAATTACGGCTGTGGAAGGGGGGACTGTAGAAGCTATGGGCTGGAACAGATACGGTGGATGGCGTATTGGTATACGCTCATTCGACAATAAGCGATACTACTATTATGCCCACTTGCAAAAGGACCGGCCCTTTGCACCGGGACTGGAGGTAGGGGATATTGTGAATGCAGGCGATTTGATCGGATTTATGGGACGAACAGGATATTCAGATAAAGAGAATGTCAATAACATTGAAACAGTCCATCTGCATTTTGGGATGCAATTAATTTTCGAAGAAAGCCAGAAAGAGTGCAATTCAGAAATCTGGATAGATGTCTACCCAATCGTAAAACTCTTAAATCAGCATAGGAGCAGTATTTTGCGCAAAGGGGATACCTGGGTAAGGGCATATCCTTTTGAGGATTTGGACTATGGCAATTTAGATAAAAAATGATAAATTTGCGCCATGAAAAATTGGCACGAATTATATGTTTTTCTTTGCAGTTTTATTTGACAAGTTTTTCTCCCTGTGGTATACTCAAACAGATAAAAAATATCTTGGGGAGGTAGGATTATGACAAGCGCAATTGGCAAAATGAACAGCGTGTGTTGTGACTTAGGCGGTATTGTTTCCCAGGGTATGTTGTCTGCGGATGAGCTGTCCTCTTTTTCCCAAATGCGATATTGTGTTTTTCCCGGCTTTTGTGATGTGCATGTGCATTTCCGTGAGCCGGGTTTTTCTTATAAAGAGACCATTGCATCCGGTTCTTTGGCAGCCGCAAGGGGTGGGTATACTGCTGTTTGCACAATGCCGAACCTAAATCCTGTTCCTGATAGTAAAGAACACTTGAAAATGCAAATGGACCTCATCGAGGAACAGGCATGCATCCATGTGTACCCTTATGGCGCTATAACTGTAGGAGAAAAGGGAGAACATCTTGCCGACCTTGAAGAAATGGCAAAAGATGCTATCGCATTCTCCGATGACGGTCGGGGCGTACAGGCAGACGGTATGATGGAAGAGGCAATGTGCCGTGCAAAAGCCCTTGGGAAAATGATTGTAGCCCACTGCGAAGTGAACGATCTGCTTCGTGGCGGATACATCCATGATGGAGCCTATGCAAAGGAAAATGGGCATAAGGGCATATGCAGCGAAAGTGAGTATTTGCAGATTGCCCGTGACTTGGAACTTGTGGAAAAGACCGGATGCAGCTACCATGTTTGCCACATCTCTACTAAGCAGAGTGTGGATATTATCCGGAAGGCTAAGGCACGAGGACTGGATGTGACTTGTGAAACCGGGCCTCACTACCTTGTAATGGACGATAGCGACCTACAGGAAGACGGTAGATTTAAGATGAATCCGCCCCTGCGCTCTGAGAAAGACCGGATTGCATTGATTGAGGGCATTGTAGACGGTACCATTGATATGATTGCTACAGACCATGCACCCCACAGCGCAGAGGAAAAGTCTAAGGGTCTTGCAGGAAGTGCTTTCGGTGTAGTGGGATTGGAAACCGCCTTCCCGGTACTCTACACAAAACTTGTAAAGCCGGGAGTGATTACCTTGGAACGGCTGATAGAGTTGCTTGCAATAAGTCCCCGAAAGCGTTTCGGTATTCCGATGGGAGATGACTATACAGTGTGGGACCTGGAAAAGGTTTTCACAGTTGACCCGAAAGACTTTCTTTCCAAAGGAAAGGCAACTCCTTTTGCCGGTTGGACACTGCAGGGCGAATGCGTATTAACAGCATGTAACGGAAAAGTAGTATATAGGAAATGATGGAGGAATTATAGATGGCAAAGCGTACAGACATTAAGAAAGTTCTGATTATCGGCTCCGGCCCAATTGTGATTGGACAGGCAGCTGAATTTGACTATGCAGGCACCCAGGCTTGCCTGGCCCTGAAAGAGGAAGGCTATGAAGTTGTTTTGTGCAACTCTAACCCCGCTACCATTATGACTGATACCACAATTGCGGACAAAGTCTATATGGAGCCTCTGACTTTGGAATATATGGCTAAAATCCTTCGTTACGAGCGTCCGGATGCTATTGTCCCCGGCATCGGCGGGCAGACCGGTTTGAACCTGGTTATGCAACTGGAGAAGAAGGGCGTTTTGCGGGAATGCAATGTGGAGCTTCTTGGCACCAGCAGCGCATCAATTGAACGGGCTGAAGACCGTGAGATGTTTAAGGAGCTTTGCCAGTCTATTGGGGAACCGACCATTCCCTCTCAAATTACCTATTCTATTGATGAGGCAAAAGAAGCCGCTGAAAGAATTGGGTACCCAGTTGTACTTCGTCCTGCCTTTACTCTGGGCGGCACCGGCGGTGGCTTTGCCTACAATGAGGAAGAATTGATTGAAATCGGTCTAAATGCTTTCAAACTTTCCCCGGTTCATCAGGTTCTTATAGAAAAGAGCGTAAAGGGTTATAAGGAAATCGAGTTCGAGGTTATGCGGGACTCTGAGGACAATGCCATCACCATTTGCGGTATGGAAAACATTGACCCTGTTGGCGTACATACAGGTGACTCCATCGTAGTTGCCCCCATTATGACTTTGTCTGATGCGGACCGCAAGATGCTTAATGACAGCGCCATTAAATTAATTCGGGAACTGAAGATTGCCGGAGGCTGTAATGTACAGTTTGCTCTGAACCCCAATTCCAGCGAATACTATCTGATCGAAGTGAACCCCCGTGTCTCCCGGTCTTCTGCCCTGGCATCCAAGGCCAGCGGATATCCTATTGCTCGTGTAACTGCCAAGATTGCGGTAGGCATGACGTTGGACGAAATTAAGATTGCCAACACCAACGCAAGTTTTGAACCTGCGCTGGACTATGTGATTGCAAAACTTCCCCGGTTCCCCTTTGATAAATTTGCTTCTGCTGCCAACACTTTAGGCACGCAGATGAAGGCCACCGGTGAGATTATGGGTATTGGCTCCAACTTGGAGGAGTGCCTGCTGAAGTCTGTTCGTTCCCTGGAAGTAGGGGCCTGTCATTTTCATAAAGCAAAGTTTGACGATATGCCCACCAAAGAGATTTATAACTATATTGCAGAGTTTAAGGACGACAATATCTTTGCCATCACGGAACTGTTCCGCAGAGGTGAGAGCGTATCTTCTGTTTTTGATGTAACCAAGATTACAGCGCACTTCCTGGAAGCCATTGTCCACATCGTGGAAATGGAAGCCAAATTAAGGGAAAATCCCAATGATATAAAGTCTTTACTGGAAGCAAAGAAGATGGGTTTCTCCGATAAGTTTATCAGTAAACTTTGGAATTGCAATGAACTGGATGTCTATAACATTCGCAAGGAAAACAAAATGTTCCCCATTTATCGAATGGTGGACACCTGCCATACCGGTGCATATATCCCTTATTTCTATTCTTCTTATACCGGCAATAACGATTCCCGTCTGACAGATAAAAAGAAAATCGTAGTGCTCGGTGCCGGACCGATTCGTATTGGACAGGGTGTGGAATTTGACTATTCCACCGTTCACGCAGTGACAACCATTAAAAACTCCGGCTACGAAGCTATTATTATCAATAATAACCCCGAAACCGTTTCTACCGACTATACAACGGCTGACAAACTCTACTTCGAGCCTTTAACCCCTGAGGATGTTATGAACATCATCGAGTTTGAAAAGCCTGAAGGAGTTATTGCATCACTGGGCGGACAAACTGCTATTAACCTGGCCCAGCCTTTGATGGATCGTGGTGTGAAGATTATTGGTACGGATTGTGCTGCCATTGAACGCGCAGAGAACCGTGACAGCTTCGAAAAGATTTTGCAGGAATTAAATATTCCCCAGCCTAAGGGCAGAGCCGTCACCAAAATTGAGGATGGCATTGCCGCTGCTGCAGAAATTGGGTATCCTGTTCTGGTGCGTCCCAGTTTTGTTTTAGGTGGCCGTGCTATGCAGATTGTGGCCAATGAAGAGCAGCTGCGTCACTACCTGAAGACCGCTGTTGAAATTGACGAGGATAAGCCTGTTCTGGTGGATAAGTACATTCAGGGCAAGGAAGTGGAAGTGGATGCTATCTGTGACGGCATCAACGTATTTGTTCCCGGCATTATGGAACTGGTTGAACGGACCGGTGTTCACAGTGGTGACTCCATCAGCGTTTATCCCACATTCAGCATTTCCAATAAGGTTAAAGGCACAATTTTGCAGTATGCGAAAAAACTGGGCCTGGGCATCGGCATTATCGGCCTATATAACATCCAGTTTATCGTAGATGAGAATGAAAATGTATATATTATCGAAGTAAACCCCCGTTCTTCCCGGACAGTTCCCTTCCTGAGCAAGGCTACAGGTTATTCTCTGGCAGATATTGCTACAGAGGTTATCTTGGGCAAGAGCCTGAAGGAACAGGGCATCTTTGATATTTATCCGGAAGAGAGAAAACGCTGGTATGTAAAAGTCCCCGTATTCTCCTTCAACAAGATTAGAGGCATGGATACCTATCTGTCTCCTGAAATGAAGTCTACCGGTGAGGCCATTGGTTATGATGACAAACTCAACCGCGCCCTGTATAAAGCGTTGCAGGCGTCCGGTATGCATCTGCAGAATTATGGCACGGTATTTGCTACCATTTCTGACAAGGATAAGGAAGAAGCACTGCCTTTGATTCGCCGCTTCTACAATTTGGGTTTCAATATTCAAGCCACCTATGGCACTGCAATGTTCCTAAAACGCAATGGTATTCGCACCCATATTCTGCAAAAAATCAGCAGTGGCAGTGAAGAAATACCTGAGGCAATTCGGCAGGGACATATTGCCTATGTGATCAATACAAAGGCACCCGGTGCAGAAGGCCCCGACAGTGACGGCTATTATATCCGCAAGACTGCATCTGAAAATAACGTGACACTCTTTACTGCATTGGATACTGTTCGGGTACTTCTGGATGTTCTGGAAGAAACCACGCTGACTATCTCCACGATTGATGCTTAACAGAAAGTAGGGTTTGGATGAAACAGGGTAATTTTGCAATACAACAGAATATTGCCTTGACTGACAACGTTTACAAGATGACCCTGCATGGTGATGTAAGTGCCATTACAGCACCCGGTCAGTTTGTAAATATCAAGCTTGACGGTCTGTTCCTGCGACGTCCCATTTCTGTTTGTGATGTGGAAGGGGACTGCCTCACCATTATTTATAAGGTCGTTGGTAAAGGAACGGCTCAAATGGCCCAAATGAAGGAAGGTACACTGGATGTACTAACAGGACTGGGCAACGGATACGATTTGTCCCTCTGCGGTGACCGCCCCGTGCTTTTAGGCGGTGGTGTCGGCGTTCCTCCTATGTATCTTCTTGCCAAGAAACTGCTTGCACAGGGGAAAAAAGTATCTGTTGTTTTAGGCTTTAACACAAAAAGTGAAGTGTTTTATGAGAAGGAATTTCTTGAGTTAGGCGCAAATGTAACCGTAACTACGGTGGATGGCTCCTATGGACAAAAGGGCTTTGTAACAGATGCGCTCAGCAATATGGACTACACATATTTCTATACCTGCGGTCCGGAGCCAATGTTGAAGGCCGTGTACAGAGCCTCAAGTACTTCCGGGCAAATGAGTTTTGAGAAGCGGATGGGGTGCGGATTTGGCGCCTGTATGGGTTGCTCCTGCAAGACTATCACCGGCTACAAGCGCATTTGCAAG
>JAZNZO010000064.1:0-21189 GCA_045594945.1 Faecousia sp. | reverse complement strand
CCTACGGTACCAAGTTGTTGTACAATGATGATCTAATTGAAGTTGATTTAAAACGCTAATGCAAAAAAGCTGCACCACCCTGCCTCACAATAGCGACTTTATACTGGACAATACGAGAGTATTTGAACAATGAAAATTTGTATCACCGGCGATTCCATTTTAATGGAAAATATGCCGGAAAGCTATCGGGGACTGGCTCCTATCCGGGGTTATATTACACAGGCCGAATGCAGGCTTATATCAACGACATTCTCAATCTATAAGGGAAAAAGTAAGGGAAAAACCGAAATCCGGCCTATGTGCACTGAACTTTTCGAGATCTAAAGTGGCGTAAAACAAAGAAAAATCCGGTCAGGACTAACTTCCTAACCGGATTTCACTGGCGGAGTGAGAGGGATTTGAACCCTCGCGCGCTTTTTAGACGCCTACTCCCTTAGCAGGGGAGCCCCTTCGGCCTCTTGGGTATCACTCCGAATAAAAGATATTTTGTTACGCCAAAGTATTCTAACATAGAGGGTATGGTTTGTCAAGGGTCAAAACGCATTCTTTCTGCCTGTTTTAGCATTGACATTCCCCTCATAAAGTGATATAGTTTCGTCAATGGAGAGTTGTCCGAGCGGTTTAAGGAGCCAGTCTTGAAAACTGGTGATGGGGAAACCCACCGTGAGTTCGAATCTCACACTCTCCGCCAAGAAATGCCCTCACCCTGTGGTGGGGGCATTTCTTGTAGTGTGAGATTCGAATGGTAAAATGTGGCGCGAATGCGATGCGTTTTTTGAATATACGCCACTTTACACGAAAATAATACTGTGATATAATTAGAAAAATGTTGCAATAGGGGGTGTGCTTATGGACCGCAATATCATCAAAAGAGAACTGAAAGAGTCTTTTTCCTGGATGTATAGGGACAAACGGACCGGTAAACCCCGCAGGCTGTGGAAGACGATTCTTCTTGCCGCCCTTTATGCAGTTGCGTTTGCCTGGTTGATGCACACTTTTTATAAGATGGGATGTGCCCTGTGTGTACCGATGATGGCTCTTGATTTGGAGTGGCTTTCTTTTGTTTTAATGGGACTGCTGAGTATGTTTGTTGTAGGCATTACAAATGCCTTCCACGCTTATTCTGCATTATGCCGCCTGAAGGAGGAAACTCTTTTGCCGGACGGACCTAAAGCCATAGGTACTATGCTTTGGGCAAAATTTTCCGGTACTTACATTATGGGGCTGTTTTATTCCCTGGTTTTTATGATCCCCGGTGTGATTGTGCATCTGCAATATGCGAAACCAAATCTCATCGGATTTGTTTTTACGGTTTCAATTCCCATATTGTTAGGTCTTCTTTCTCTGGTTATTTCTTGCCTGATTGCCTATGTTGTCTTTGCAGTCGGCAATCGCATTCACAATAAAAACGTATTGACAGCAATTTTGTCTACATGCTTTTTAGCAAGTTACTATATTCTCTATGAGAAGTCCCAGGACATTTTTGCCGCTGTGCTGGAAAGTGCCGGGGATGTGGCTCTCTGGACAAAACGACTGGCGTATCCTTTCTATCAGATGGGGCTGGGTGCTCAGGGGAACATCCTGTCTATGGCTGTTTTTTGCGGTACGGTTTTCTTAATCGTTGCTTTTGCAGGTTTTTTGCTTTGGACATCCTACCGTAAAGATTTGCTGAAACGAAAGTTGCAGGAGAATTGAGGTTATTATGAAAATTCTTACGATTTTGATTTCCAAAATGCTTTCTTTTGCAGGCAAATTGCTTGGGAAGGGGAGTAGTCTTCCCGGCGCTGTCGCACTGAAATTATGTCCTAATATTCTATCCAGACTGACTCTTCCCGGAAGTGTAATTGCAGTTACCGGCTCTAACGGCAAAACATCCACTGTGGAAATGATTGCCAGTGTGCTGCGTGCATCCGGCAAAAAAGTTGTTTGGAACAAAGAGGGCAGTAACCAAATCGAAGGTGTCACAACCTTGCTGCTGAATCATGCAACCCTCACCGGCAAAGTGAAGGGCGATGTTGTGCTGCTGGAGAGTGATGAGCGATATGCCCGCCACACCATGAAGCATATTAAACCCACCGATTTTGTGATTACCAACCTATATCGTGACCAACTGACCCGGAATGCCCACCCCTTCCATATTTACGGTATCATCAAAGAGGCGGTGGATTTAATTCCGAATGCACGGCTCGTGCTTAACGCGGATGACCCCATTGTTCGTCAATTTGGCTTAGGCCGGGAAAATGTTGTATACTTCGGCATGGACGCGAACGCCTATTCCGCAGAGCAAACCGATGGCGTGTACAACGATTGTTTTTACTGCCCGGTTTGTAAAAAGCCGCTTTCCTATGCCTATTTCCACTATGCTCATTTAGGCCAGTATACTTGCAATTCTTGCGGCTATGGCCGCCCGGAGACGGCCTATACGGTTACGCAGATGGATCTGCAAAACGGCACCGTCTGCGTAAACGGCGATGAAATTCGTTTGGCTTTTGCCAGCCGCTACAATGTGTACAACCTGTGTGCAGCATATGCTACTGCTGCATTGGCGGGCGTTGATGGCAAGTGTATCACAGAAGTGCTCAGCGACTTCGTGATGAAAAATGGCAGGAATGTTCGTTTTATGGCCGGTCAAAACACCGGTATGCTGATCACTTCCAAACACGAGAATTCCACCAGCTACAACCAAAGTTTAGAGTATGTGGCCCGGCAGGAAACACCCGCCACGTTGGTGATTATTGTGGATGCCATCAGCCGAAAGTATTACACGGCAGAAACAAGTTGGCTTTGGGATATTTCCTTTGGGATGTTGAAAAACTCCAATTTGAAGAAGGTCGTTCTCTCCGGCAAATACGCCTATGACCTGGCATTGCGCTTTGAGTATGTTCCTATGGGAGAGATTCCTGCTCTTGTAGAGCCGGATCTTGATAAAATGGCGGCGGTTTTGGCAGAAGAAAATGCCGGGCCTGTGTTTGCAGTTACCTGTTTCTCCGACAAGGAAAAACTTCTTAGTCGTGTGAAAGTGCTGAAAGCAGGTGAATGATATGAAAGAAATTCGTATTTTACATTTGTTCCCCAAGCGCCTTTCTTTATATGGAGAATACGCCAACGTAGCAGTGTTGGCCCGTACACTTCAGGATCTTGGTAACAAAGTAGAGGTCCTTTCCTATGAGGAAGGGGAACTGTCACTTGAGAATGTGAGTATGGTGTATGTGGGGGCAGGCACAGAAGATGCTCTTTGGGAGGCTAATCGGATTTTGCGGACTTATAAAGATGTCATCAAGAATGCTGTAGGAAATGGTATGCCTTTGCTTGCCACAGGAAATGCGATGGCGCTCTTTGGAATGGAACTGACATTCGATGGAGAAAAGGAACCTGCTTTGGAAACTTTCTCCTATAGCACGGAAATGAGCGCAAAAAAGCGTTACCTGGCAGATGCTTTGGGAAAAGATCCGGATGGAAACCTCTATGTTGGCTTTATCAACACCGGTTGTGTATATGCCGGAATGGACAAACCTGCAATGGAACTCCTTTTGGGAAAGAAACTTGGCAACGATAAACAGACGGCATTGGAAGGCTATAAGGAGGGCGCATTTTTTGGTACGCAACTGATTGGCCCGGTGCTTACGAAAAATCCCCATCTGTTAAGTGCTTTTGTAAAAGAACTCACCGGGGAAGCGTATACAGTAAACCCCGACAGCAATCTGCAAAAAGCCTACGAAATTGCCAAACAGGAATTGCTTAATAGAATAAATGCATAAAAAGATGGCTTGTTACACTGTGTAACAAGCCATCTTTTTATTTCTTTTCAACTTTGACTTTTGTGCCGTCGGGCTGGACAATGTAGGTGGTTTCCAGTGTGCCAACCAGATTGGATTTCACGGAGTCAATGTACATACGGCGCAAACGATCCCGTTCCGCAAGTTCATCCGCAGTGAGTTCTTCACCGGACTTTACTTTTCTTGCAAGTTCGTTAATTCTTTTGATAACATCATCCATATTCATACTATTACCTCACATATATCGTTCTATAATCACTGATATGCGGCCCTTTTTTGTTTGACCGCCAATGGCTTTCAGCCGAATTTTTCCAAGGGTGCGAACGGATAGCACAGCCCCTTCTTCCACTGGTTTATCGGGCTTTTCGCAAGTAAGTCCGTTCACTACGGCTTTCCCAGCACAAATATATTCATTGGCTGCACCTCTGCTGATACGGAAGCCGGACGAAATTACATTGTCCAATCGAACGGATGCCAGCGTGTCCCGTATTTCCAACACTTCCGGCTGGGGGATATAGGCATCCTCCAAAGGAATTTCCCTTAATTTGATTTTTGTCCGTCCTGCACTTTCCAGGTTTTGCAGCAAATAAGGGGCAATTTCCTTTGTAACAAAGAAATCACAACTTCCGGTGCCGACACAAATATCACCAATCGTTTCTCTGCCAATACCGGCTCCCATCAGAGCGCCTAAGAAATCCCGATGGGAAAGGCTGTTTTCCTGATAGAAACTTGCACGCAGACAACAAAGCCCCGCTTCTTCCCAAAGGGCATCTTCAGTCAAATACTCCGGTAGGTAGACAAGCATTTTCCTGGTGGCATCTTCATACCCGCCAAAAGGATAAAGTCCGGGCAGATTGCCAAAGAGATACCGGGCCATTTCCTGTTCTCTTGGAGAGAGAAAGCAAGTGCTGACTGGGATACTCTTGCGAATGCCTGCAGAGATTTTGTCCCATAATCGGGCAAGGAGTATTTTGTCTTCCCCGGTTTGGGCGATCTTTTCAATATTGGCTCTTTCCATAGGCCTGTCCTTTTTCTGAATTCTCTATTATTATATCACGCAGGTCAAGAGGTGAAAGGAAGTTTTGCTTGTAACATAGGAAAAACTAATGTATAATAGGGGGGAATAGAAAGGGGTGTAGATATGGTAGTCGGTATTATTGGCGCAGGTGCTTCCGGAATGGCGGCGGCCCTTTGGGCAGCACAAAATCCGAATGTACAGGTTATTCTGCTGGAACGCCAGGCAAGAGTTGGCAGAAAACTCCAGGCTACAGGAAACGGTCGGTGTAATCTATCCAATGTAAATTTCCATATCGCCCATTATCACGGGGAAAACCCCTCCTTTACGCAACAGGTCTTTTCCCAGTTTGGGGTGGAAGATACGCTGAACTGGTTTGCTTCATTAGGCCTTTGCACAATTACAGAACCAACTGGAAGGATTTATCCGTATTCTGACCAGGCGAATTCTGTGGTGGATGTTTTGCGCCTTGCGCTGGAAAAAGAAAACATTTCCCTTCGTTTAGGCTTCGAGGTGGAGAAAATCAAAACTTCCAAAGAAGGCTTTTCAGTGGAAAGCAAGGAGGAAAGTCTGCTTTGCAACCGTCTTATTGTGGCCTGTGGAGGTCTTGCAGGCACGAAATTGGGTGGCACTATGGCTGGTTATAAACTGCTATCTAAAATTGGCCACCGCAGCACCAAACTCCGTCCCAATCTCGTACAGGTGCAAAGCCGGTGGAAGGCACTTCCCTCGCTGAAGGGCGTTCGTGCAAATTGCAATATTGAAATTTTGCACAATGGGGAAGTGTTTGCGCAGAGTATGGGCGAACTGCAGTTTACGGAGCAGGGGCTTTCCGGCCCGGTGATCTTCGAAGTTTCCCGGGATGTGTGTGCCGCTTCCGGCACTTGGATTGCACGTATGGACTTTTTGCCCCAGTGGGATGATGAGAAACTAATGGCGCATTTGCAAGCCCGTGTGGATCGCAATTACCCGGTGGAAGAATTACTTACCGGTGTTCTTCATAACCGCCTTGGCCGTGTACTGACACAAAGCGCAGGCATTAAGGGAAAAACGCATTGTAAAGATCTATCCCAGCGGGAACTTGTGGAACTTTGCAGATGTGTGAAGGCATTGGAAGTGGAACTGACAGAACCTATGGGCATGGATAGTGCCCAGGTAACGGCCGGCGGTGTACTGACTGACGATTTTGATCCCTATACCTTGGAAAGTAAGAAAGTTCCCGGTCTTTATGTCTGCGGCGAACTTCTGGATGTGGATGGGGACTGCGGCGGCTATAATTTGCAGTGGGCTTGGAGTTCCGGGTATGTTGCTGGCATAAATGCCGGAAAGGAAAAAGATGATTAGAATTCGGGAAATCGCCTTGCCGCCGGAGCACAATGTTGCCCAACTTTCTTATGAGGCTGCCAGGCTTTTGAAAATCTCCAATTCCAAAGTGCGCAAACTGGAGATTGTCCGCCGCAGTGTGGATGCGCGGAAAAAGCCGGATGTGAAGATTGTTTACACCATTGATGTGGCAGTGGAAGGAAATGAAAATAAAATACTGAAAAGCAGCGGTTGCAAGCGGGCGCAAATTGCTCCGGTCAATTTTTACAAACCGCCTCGCACTACGAAAGAGCCGGATATGCCGCCGGTGGTGGTTGGCTTTGGCCCTGCAGGTATGTTTGCAGCTCTGATTTTGGCGATGGCAGGCCTTCGGCCTGTGGTGCTTGAACGGGGAGAGGATGCCCTTACCCGGCAGAAAAAAGTAGAAACCTTTTGGCAAACCGGTGAATTGGACGAAAAGAGTAATGTGCAGTTCGGTGAAGGCGGCGCCGGTACTTTCTCCGATGGGAAGTTGAATACGGGCGTGAATAACCCCCGTATTGGCTGGATACTAAAACAGCTTGTGTTAGCCGGCGCAAGTGAGGATATCCTCTTTGATGCAAAACCTCATGTGGGAACAGATGTACTTGTGAATGTTGTGCAAAGTATTCGCAATCGCATTATTAGCCTGGGTGGGCAGGTCCGTTTTGAAGCCAAGGTGACTGGTATTTCCCGGGAAATGGGAGCCATAACAGGTTTGACAATTAATGCAGAGGAGTATTTGCCCTGTAATCAAGTGATTTTTGCCGTTGGTCACAGCGCAAGAGATACCTTCCGTATGCTATTGGATGCAGGCATTTCTATGGACGCCAAGCCCTTTGCTATGGGCGTACGAATTGAGCATAAACAATCTGCAGTCAATTTGGCCCAGTACGGGAAAGTAGACCCGGTTTTGCCGCCTGCAGACTATAAATTGGTAAAGCACCTTCCGGATGCAACGGCGTACACTTTCTGTATGTGTCCCGGTGGCTATGTGGTGGCAGCGGCTTCTGAAAAGGGGAAGGTTGTTACCAACGGCATGAGCTATAAGGATCGGGATGGAGAAAATGCCAATGCAGCCTTGCTGATCACTGTAAATCCCCAGGACTTTCCCACAGATGGCCCTTTAGGCGGCATGCTGTGGCAGGAAGAAATCGAGAAAAGGGCCTATGAAATTTCCGGTAGTTACCGGGCACCTGCCCAACTTACAGGAGATTTCTTAAAGGGAAAACCCAGCATAGCAGCAGGAGAAGTAACGCCAACTTATCGCCCCGGTGTCCACTTTTGCGACCTGCACGATGTGTTGCCGGAGAAAATTACCTCTGCGCTAAAAGAGGCGATTCCGGCGCTTGAAAGCAGTCTGAAGGGGTTTTCTAACCCTGAGAGTGTGCTGACTGCACCGGAAACCCGCAGCTCCAGCCCTGTTCGCATTAACAGAGATGACAGCAAGCAATCTGTTAGCTTGCAAGGCTTTTACCCGGCAGGGGAGGGCGCAGGCTATGCCGGCGGCATTATGTCTGCTGCCATAGATGGGATTATCTGTGCAGAAGCACTTATGGAAAACTTATAAGAAAAAGCACCGAAGTTTCTTTGGTGCTTTTTGCATATTTTGAGGCGCAATTGCATTGATTGATAGCAGTAAGGAGGCGCGGCTATGAAAAAACTATGTATTCTATTGCTGGCAGTATTCCTGCTTTGCGGGTGCGCTGAGCAGAAAACCTATGAGACCATCTCGGATGAATTGGAAACACCCAAATTACCTGCCCGGCTGGAAATGACTGCTCTATTGCCGGAAGGGGCAACAAGTCCGGTCTTCTCAACTACCGATGCGGGAAAACTCTATGAATGCGCAGATTGTACGATCACAATGCAAGCAGTGGCGGTTGGGGACTTTGATGGGCTCATCCGGGATGTAACAGGGTATAATAGGGAATATCTACAGATTATGGAATCTGTGCAGGCTGGGCTGCCAAGCTTTCAGGTTGTGTGGTCATCTGCCGGGGAAGGGCAGACGCAAGTGGGAAGAGCCTGCATTCTGACAGATGGGAACTATTATTATGTGCTAACTGCTATGGTGCCGGAAAGTAAAGCGGGATCCCTTTCCAACGGGGAATTAAAAGAGATGTTTGCATCATTCCGGGCCATTGCTAAGCAGGACATCATTAGTAGTGGCTCATAGCCTCCAGGCACAGTCTTTTGCAGGCATCCGCAACGGACTGCGGGTAGAGAATTTCTGCTTTGCTGCCAAAACTGATTACCCAGCCTAAGAACATATGGGAAACGGCTACACGGACAGTAAAATTGAAGTGTTCTTCACCATCGGGAATCATCATTATATCCTTTCCAAACCGGTCAACAACCACATTCACAAGATCCCTGTGGAAGCGTAGTTTTACATCGGTGGATTCACCATGAAACATTTGAAATGTTTGATTTGCGTATTTGTACAGGGCCTTTCCTGCCAGTTCCGGGCAGGGCAGACGCTTTTCTTCCAGAATAGAAATGTCTGTCATACGGTCAACCCGGAAGGAAGTGATGCCGTGACGCTCGGTAAAGGCAAGCAGATAGCAGTTTTCGTTGTCCTGGCAAAGACCGTAGGGACTGGCAGTGTAGTTCTTCTCCCGGTAAAGGCGTTTTCCTCCAATATCCCAGTCAAAATACCGGAAGGTGATCTGCTTGTTTTCAGCGATCGCATTTTGAATGGCATCCACACTGAAATAGATGGACTCGTTCATGCTCTTAACCCGGCCGGAAACCAAGACGTCCCTTTTTAGCAAGTTGGCATCGTGAATGTTGCATTGCTTACATAATTTTTCAATCAGTTCCTGGGATTTGCTCTGGGTAAGATACCGGCTGGACTGGACTGCATCAATCAGCAATTTCAACTCATAAGGCTCAAAATTTCGGTAACCGATGTAATAGCCGCCGTTTTTACCGGGCAGAGTGATAATGTCAACACCAAAGTCCTGCAAAGTGGCAATGTCGGAGTAAATGGTCTTTCTTTCACAGGAAATATTATGCTCTCTTTCCAACATAGAAATCAGTTCAGATGCTCTCACGGGGTGATCCTCGTGGGAGTATTTTTCTAAGTAATCCAGTATGTAGAGGATCTTTGCTTTTTGATTGTCGGATTTGGGCATATTAAGACCTCCTTGGAGTTTTTTTATTAGTTTAGCACATAATAGAGAAAATGAAAAGATGATACCGCGCAAAATCTGAATATTCCTTAAACATTGGTTGATAATCGGGAATTATGCTTGCAATTACTGGAAAAATAAAGTATATTGTAAATTGAATATGTATAAGGGGAACGAAGATGAAAAACCTTTCTTTAATCGTTTGGCTGACCCAACTTGGCTTGGGTGTGGCGACGCCCCTTGCCGGGTTTGTGCTGATCGGCGTTTGGCTCCATAAATTTGCCGGTTGGGGGTTATGGACCGTGTTTGCCGGCATTGCACTTGGACTGTATTGCGCTTTTCAAGGACTAATGACATCCCTTAAAACGATGAAGCGCCTTTCCGATTCGTCTAAAGAAAAAGAACAGAATGTGGCCTTTAATGACCATGACTGATTTGGAGGAAGTATGGATTCCCGTAAGTTTATTTTGAAGCAACTTGTTGTTGTGGCAGTAGCGCTTGTTGCCTGTGTGGGCGGTATGTTCGGAGTATTTGCTATGCTTGGCAAATGGAACATGCAGGTTTTGCTGGGCGGCATTGTGGGCTACGTGCTTGCAGTCGGTTACTTCTTTTTTATGAGCATAGGAAATGCCAATATTGCCCAGGATGATGGCAAGGACGCTAATAGAGGCAAGGCAATGGCCCAGGGCGGTATGCTTTTGCGGTACGTGGCCATATTTGCAATCTTAGTGGTCTTCGTGAAGACAGGGCTGTGCAACCCTTTCTCAATGGTGATTCCTTTGGCATTTCTGCATCCTATTCTTATGGTGTACGAGTTCTTTCGAAAAGGAGGCGCATAAATGAATATTTCAGTAAACGGTGCCTTTGTTTACTTTACAATCCCTATATTTGGCGGCATTCCCATTACCCAGACAATGGTATCTTGCCTGATTGTAACGGTGTGCCTGATGCTGGCAGCAATTAAAATAGGCAAGAATATCCGGAAGCGACCCAGTGGTATCCAGGTGCTTGTGGAAAAAGGCGTTATGATAATGCACAATATGGTTAAGGATACAATGGGCGCGCACAATACCCACTGGACACCTTTTATCATTACTGTTTTTTTGAGCAGCATTTGTGGTACACTCATTGGCTTGACGGGCTTTCTTCGGTCCACCACAGCAGATCTCAGTTGTGTGCTTGTGTGGGCGCTGATGGTAACAGGTATTATTTGGTATCAAAATATTAAGCATAATGGGTTTTTAGGTTGGCTGAAGGGCTTTACAGAACCTATTGTGGTTATGACACCGATGAACATTATTTCGGAAATTGCCCAACCATTTTCAATGGCCTTCCGTCATTTTGGTAACGTAGCTGGTGGCGGTGTTATTACAGGCGTTCTGTATTCGGCATTGGCTCTGGCAAGTTCTCTGCTGTTTAAGATAATTACTGGCACCATCGTAATTCCAATTTTGCTGGTTGCCCTCGGTATTTACTGTGTTATTTCCGGTAGCAGGAAGGAAAAAATGGCAACGAAAATCATTGGAATTGCCTTGATTGTCATTTCTGCATTCGGAGTGCTGCAAATGTACGGCCTTCTTTTTGGAGAGGAAATTCCTATTTTGGCTTTTGGCATCCCCGGACTTCTGTCTATTTATTTTGACCTGTTTTCCGGTTTTGTGCAGGCGCTTGTGTTTGCGCTGCTTACTATGGTCTATATTGCCGGCGCTTGCCCTCCCTCTGAGGACAAGCAAACATCATTGTAATTTAAAAAATTATATAAATTTTGGAGGAATGAATTATGGAATATGCAATTATTAAAGCCGCTTGTGCAATCGCAGCCGGTATCTGTATGGGTGTTGGCGCCATCGGCCCCGCTATGGGTGAAGGACGTGTTGTTGCTGCTGCTCTTGAAGGTATGGCCCGTCAGCCTGAAGCCGCAGGCAATCTGCGTACCAATATGATTTTGGGTTGCGCGATTACCGAAACTACCGGTATTTATTCTCTGCTGATCTCTTTCCTGCTGCTGTTCGCCGTAGGCTGATTGCCGTACGGAAAACTAACGGAAAGGAGTCGTTACCTTGGGTTATTTTGAAAGTTTTATCGGCGTAAATTTCTGGACGGCTCTGTTTGTTTTACTCAATACTATTGCTCTTTTTCTTGTGATGAAAAAGTTCCTGCTTGCACCAATTCTGAATATGATTGCTGACCGTCAGGCAGAAATTGACGGAATGTATCAGGATGCAGAAAAAGCAAAGGAACAGGCCAATGCAATGAAGGAAGATTACTCCCAAAAGTTGGAAGCTGCTAACGAAACCAGCCAGCGCATTGTGCAAGAGGCGGTTGTTCGTGGCCAAAACCGGGAAGAGGAAATTGTCCGGGATGCAAGAAGCCAGGCTTCCGCCATTATGGATAAAGCCTATGCAGATATTGCGCAGGAAAAGAAAAAGGCTTTGAACGATGCTAAGGACGAAATTTCCGGTATGGCGATGGCTATTGCGGAAAAAGTGGTTGGCAGAAATCTTGCGGATGCAGATCAGCAACGCCTTGTAGAGCAATTCATCGACGAATTGGGTGAAAACCTATGACACAAATTGGTAGCGTCTATGGAGGGGCTCTTTATACGCTTGCCAAGGAGGAAGGCATTGTTGAGATAATCCGCCAGGAACTCCAACAATTAGGCAGTGTATTTGAAAAAGAGCCGGATTATTTGCGCCTGCTGTCTGTCGCCAACATACCCCGACAGGAGCGGTGCGGCATTGTTGACGGGGCTTTTCGGGACAAAGTACATCCCTATGTGCTGAATTTCCTGAAAATCCTTACAGAAAAAGGGTACGCAAAACACTTTTCCTCCTGCCGGGATGCCTATATCCGGCAGTACAATGAGGATAATCATATTCTGCCAGTGATGGCTGTCAGCGCAGTTGCGCTTACTGAGTCGCAGATTGCCCGCCTGGAGGAGAAAATCAGTGCCATGACCGGTAAAAAGGCACTGGTCGAAAATCGGGTGGATTATCGATGCTTAGGTGGCATACGATTGGATTATGATGGCACGCAAGTGGATGGCAGTGTGGCAAATCGAATGGAAAAGATTCGAAAATTGCTGAAAAATACCGTACTTTAAGGAATTTTGACTATGGAACTAAGACCTGATGAGATTACGAAGCTGATTCGTGATCAAATTAAGAATTATGAGAACAAATTGGAGACCAGCCAAACCGGTACTGTCATCCTGGTAGGTGACGGTATTGCTAAGGTTAGTGGACTGGACCGTTGTATGTCCGGTGAATTGGTGGAATTCCCCAATGGCTCTTATGGTATGGCGCAAAACCTGGAAGAAGATGTGGTAAGTATCGTTATTTTGGGTACGGATCAGGGCATCAAGGAAGGCGATACCGTCAAGCGCACCGGCAAAGTGGTGTCCGTTCCTGTGGGCGCAAAGTTGATTGGCCGCGTTGTCAATGCTTTGGGCGAACCGATTGATGGCAAGGGCCCCTTCGAGGCAGAAACCTATCGGCCCATTGAAATGCCTGCCCCCGGTATTATTGAAAGAAAGCACGTCAGTGTGCCTTTACAGACCGGTATTAAGGCCATTGACTCTATGATTCCCATTGGCCGGGGCCAACGTGAATTGATTATCGGTGACCGTCAGACAGGCAAGACAACCATTGCAACAGATACTATTCTGAACCAAAAAGGTAAGAATGTGATTTGTATCTATGTGGCAATCGGCCAAAAGCGTTCCACCGTTGCTCAGGTGGTAGAAAATCTGACTGCCGGCGGTGCGATGGATTATACCATCGTTGTTAGTGCAACCGCATCCGAATTGGCCCCTATGCAGTACATTGCCCCCTATACCGGTTGTAGTATGGGTGAGCATTTTATGCATCAAGGCAAGGATGTGCTGGTAATCTATGACGATCTGAGTAAACACGCGGTGGCTTACCGTGCCATTTCTTTGCTGATCCGGCGGCCTCCCGGACGGGAAGCTTACCCCGGTGACGTTTTCTATCTTCATTCCCGCCTGTTGGAGCGGGCTGCCCAACTTTCCGATAGCTTGGGCGGGGGCAGTCTGACAGCCCTTCCCATTATCGAAACCCAGGCAGGTGATGTCTCTGCCTATATCCCCACTAATGTTATTTCTATCACTGACGGGCAGATTTTCCTTGAATCTGAACTGTTTAATTCCGGCGTTATGCCTGCCGTTAACCCTGGCATTTCTGTTTCCCGTGTTGGTGGCGATGCCCAGATTAAGGCGATGAAAAAGGTGGCAGGCTCCTTAAAACTTCTGTACTCACAATATCGGGAACTGCAGAGTTTTGCGCAATTTGGTTCTGATCTGGATGCAGATACTAAGGCTCGCCTTGCCTTGGGTGAACGTATTGTGGCAGTGCTGAAGCAAAAGAATAATGCACCTGTTGAAGTTGCTCACCAGGTATGTATTTTATATGCAGTTATTGGTGGCTATCTGAATGAACTGGATGTTAACCAGGTGCCGGAATTTGAAAAGGCCCTGTATACTTTTATGGAAGAAAAGCATTTTGATGTGTTGCAGGCAATCCGGGATACAGGCAAATTAGAGCCTGAAATTGAGCAGAAACTGAAAGATGCGCTTTTGACCCTGCAAAAAGACTTTGTTGCACAAATCTGACAAGGAGGTAAGCCATGGCTGGCGTATCCACAAAGGAAATTAAAAACAGAATACGCAGTATGGAATCCACCAAGCAGATTACAAAGGCAATGGAGATGGTGGCTGCATCCAAACTGCGGCACGCCCAGGCAAGGGTGCTGTCATCCCGTCCTTACTTTGAAATTCTATATGAAACCATTACGGATATTGCAAGCAGGGAAGCTGATGTGGACTCTGCTTATGTAAAGCAGCGCCCTGTAAAGCGATCTGCCTATGTGGTGATTGCCGGTGACAGAGGATTGGCAGGCGGGTACAACGCCAATGTGTTAAAATTGGTTGCTTCCCATATGGAAGGGAAAAACACTGTGGTTTTACCTGTGGGCAAAAAAGCGGTGGAGTTTTTCCGCCATCGAAAAGCTGAACTGTTAACAGAGCAGTATGCAGATGCGTCTAACCTGAATATGGGTGACTGCTTCACCGTTTCTAAGATGCTGTGCAAAGCATATTTGAATGGGGAAGTGGATGAAGTGTTTGTTGCTTACACCAACTTTGTTTCCGTTCTGTCCCAAACACCCTCCGTCCTGCAACTGTTGCCCCTATCTAATGCAGCACCCAAAAAGCAGGGCAATCAAGATATTATTTACGAACCTGGCAGCCGGGAAGTGTTTGAATGCATTGTGCCGGAATTTGTAGGCGGTGTGTTTTATGGCGCCTTGTGCGAAAGCCGGGCCTCTGAACATGCGGCCCGCCGTACAGCAATGGATGCTGCGACCCAGAATGCCGATGAAATGATTGCGGATCTAAGCCTGAAGTTTAACCAGGCCCGGCAGGCGGCGATTACTCAGGAAATTACGGAAATTGTTGCAGGTTCTTAACCTTAAGATGAGGAGAAGATATAATGGCAAAAAATATTGGTACTGTCATTCAAATTATGGGCCCTGTTCTGGACATTCGTTTTGCCCAGGAAGACTTGCCCCAGCTTCTCAATGCTATTGAGATTACACACGAAGACCGGGTGATTGTGGCAGAGGTGGCACAGCATATTGGCGACAATGTGGTGCGCTGCATTGCTATGAGCTCCACTGACGGTTTGCAACGGGGTATGGATGCTGTGGATACAGGCAGAGCCATTACTGTGCCTGTAGGCGAAGAATGCCTTGGTAGAGTATTTAACCTGTTGGGTCAGCCCATTGATGAAAAGCCTGCCCCTGAAACCCAAGAACGTTGGCCTATTCACCGGCCTGCGCCCAGTTATGATGAACAGGAACCTGCCACCCAGATATTGGAGACAGGTATTAAAGTCGTTGACTTGATCTGCCCTTATGCAAAAGGCGGTAAAATTGGTCTGTTCGGTGGTGCCGGTGTTGGCAAGACCGTTTTGATTCAGGAATTGATTTACAATATTGCCACTGCCCATAACGGCTATTCTGTCTTTACCGGCGTTGGCGAGCGCACCCGTGAGGGTAACGATCTCTATAATGAAATGACCGAGTCCGGTGTTATCAATAAGACCGCTATGGTCTTTGGCCAGATGAACGAACCCCCCGGAGCCCGTATGCGCGTGGGCCTTTCCGGCTTGACAATGGCAGAGTATTTCCGGGATGTGAAGCATCAGGATGTGCTCTTGTTTATTGATAATATCTTCCGCTTTACCCAGGCCGGATCTGAGGTATCTGCCCTTTTGGGACGGATGCCTTCCGCAGTTGGTTATCAACCTACTCTGGCAACAGAAATGGGCGCATTACAGGAGCGGATCACTTCTACCAAAAATGGTTCTATTACGTCTGTTCAGGCAGTTTATGTCCCTGCTGACGACTATACAGACCCTGCACCTGCCACCACTTTTGCCCACCTGGATGCCACTACCGCATTGGATCGCGGCATTGCCTCTTTGGGTATTTACCCGGCAGTTGACCCGTTGAACTCTTCTTCCCGTATTCTGTCTCCGGATGTGGTGGGTAACGAGCATTACGAAACAGCAAGAGCAGTGCAACGCATTCTGCAGAGATACAAGGAATTGCAAGACATTATTGCCATTATGGGTATGGACGAACTGAGTGAGGATGACAAACTCACAGTTAACCGGGCCCGCAAGGTGCAGCGGTTCCTGTCCCAGCCCTTTAGTGTTGCAGAGCAGTTTACCGGCTATGAAGGCAAGTATGTGCCTTTGAAGGAGACCATTCGCGGCTTTAAGGAAATCATTGAAGGCAAGCACGATGAAATCCCGGAATCCTGCTTCCTGTATGCCGGCACCATTGATGACGTGGTAGCCAAATGGAAGGGGCAGGGGAAATGAACCAATTTCCTTTACGAATTGTAACCCCTGACGGTCTTGTTTTTGAGGGGAATGTAGAAGAAGTGATCGTGCGCACCACTACCGGTGATTTGGGCATTTTAGCCGGTCATATCAACTGCGTTGCGCCCCTCGGAATGGGGAAAGCAACGGTTATGATTGATGGTAAGAAAAACTATGGTGCTTGCATCGGCGGTATGATTACGATGATGGATGGCAAAGCCACATTGGTGGCAACCACCTTTGAATGGGCGGATAAGATTGATGTAAAGCGAGCCAGCCGCTCAGAGGAGCGGGCAAGAACAGTGCTTGCAGATAACAAGAGCACGGATGCGGACATCCGCCTTGCGCAGGCAAGACTGAAGCGAGCACTAATTCGCAAGAGTGTTGCCGACGGAAGATAAAATGTGAGGGAAACCGATTATGAGACGACTTTTATGCCTTATTCTATGTCTTTGCCTGTTGGCATCTACGTCACTGCTTTCCGGTTGCGAAACGGGTAAAAAGGAAGATAACAATAAAGCATCTATGTTTCGCGGACTGGAATCGGATGAGATGTTTATTAGTGGCTATATTGGCCCCCGGCCTTCCTATTCCCGGAATGGAGAAGTGATCTGGAAGGGATTAGAAGACGCAACCGCTTTTCAGTATCTTAAAGAAGCTGGCCTTAACTATATAGAGGATAACGACTTCACTTTCAGCGGAAACACATATGAGTACGCCAAAAAGGCCTTGGAACTTGCTGAAGAGGCAGGTATTATGTATTTTATGCCTGCCTATGATGTAATTCGTATGGATGGGGAAGTTCTGGCAAGTGATGCGGAAATCAAGGCGAAGCTGGAGGAAATGTACCAGTATAAAAGCTTCGGCGGTTTATATTTCCGGGATGAGCCCTATAGCAGTATGTTCCCCCATATTCAGAAATGTCTGGAAAGATATAACGAAGTTAAAAATGAGCTTGGCTATACGGATCTGAACGTTTTCTTAAACCTGTTCCCACCCGTAGGCGCAAATCAACTCTCCAATGGTACGGACAAGAATATGACCTGGGAAGATTACATTCTTGGTCTGAGCAATACCGGTGTAGAATATCTTTCCTTTGATATGTATCCGATTATGGGCCTGTTTGGCAATAAAGTAACACCATCCTGGTTTACCGCCCTGGGTAATATTAATAGAATTGCCATAGAGGAAGGAAAGCCCTGGATGGGCTGTGTCCAGGTTGGTGGCGGAAGTACATCCTACGGTTCTATTGAAGCCCGTGTGACAACGGAGGGGGAGATGAAGTGGGATGTAAATACGATGCTCGCCTTTGGCGCAAAGGGCCTTACTTATTACATCGGCGTTTCTCCTCCCTATTTTGCCAATACAGAAGAGGCACAAATCAGTTGCCACTCGTTAATCAACGTATATGGCGAGAAAACACCTCTGTGGTATTATGCCAAAGAGATTAACGAACATGTGAAAGCAATGGACCATATTCTTCTGAATTGTGACTACAAGGGTGTTATCATCACTGGCGACAGTCCCTGTGTGCACTACGGTGAGGACTTGATCACATCTTTCCGTGACTTAAACGAAGTTACCGGAAATGCGTTGGTTGGCTGCTTTGATTACAATGGAAAGACTGCCCTGTATGTTGTAAATAACAGCATCACAGAAGAGGGCCAGATTTCTTTGTCCTTTGATCATAAGTACAACTTTGAAGTCATTCAGGATGCCATATCCAAAACAGGTAATGGCGAGAGCCTGACGCTTGACCTTGGCATCGGCGAAGGAGCACTTGTTGTTTTGGATAGCCGGGATTTGACTATGCCCATTATTATTACCGGTCTTGTTGTTGCCCTCCTGGGTGCTGGATCTGCTGTGGCAATCTTTGTTTTTAAGAAACGTAAGAAGCAATAAAAAATGAGGCACAAATGTGCCTCATTTTTGCTACAGTGCGTAAAGTCTTCTTTTCCTTCCAAATCCAGGGGCTTCCGGTTCTCTGCAGAAGAGAGGATAAAGATCATCACAGCGGTGCTCCAGTTGCTCATAGGGGGAATTCGTTGGTTCTCCGATATTGGGAAAGCTACCTGTTTGGCGTGCTAATTTCAAAATTTTGCGACCTGTTTCATTGCAGGCCAATGCGCGCGTGTAAGGGATTGGGGCATCCAGCAGTTGCTTTGAAATGCCAAGAAAAGCGCACAGTACCATCCTGTCAAGCCTTGTGCGTGTGTAGCGCTTGGATTTTGTTGACTGTATAATTTCTTCTAAAGAGGTGCCTGTGTGGGCATTATGCATCAGTTTCCGCCAAAGACCCTCAGAACCATAGGGGAGGGCTTCATATTCTGCTTCTGTCATTGTGCGAAGACGGTATAGAATTGCCTGTTCTGCAAAATGCGTGGCGTGAATGGTAGCACCGGAAAGAATATCTCTTGTGCAGGCTGGGATGTAATCCAACCAGGCACCGCTTTCTGCCATTAAGGTGCGAATGGATGTAGCAGAAGGATTATCTGCATCGGGTGTTGCGTCGTGATAACTACCTTCCCGCTTTATAGGCAGGACAGCCATATGGCTATTCAATGCTTTAATTGCTTTGCAGTACTCAACGGCTAAAATGTTGTTGGGGCTTTCCAGTAAAGCAGCATCAATACCCAGTCTTTCAAGAGCTTTTTGGCGGGCCGCAGGGAAGGAAAGGCCGTCATCTAACATGATACGTAACTGCTCTTTGAACGCATCACCGCGCAAGGCATTTACAGTATCGTTTAGCAGATTGATATCTGCGTTTTCCATGCCGAATGAAAGCCCATCACAGAAATGTGAAAGGATAGATACGCCCTTATAGGCGAAGCCCTCTGCAGAAGACATACAGGCCGTTATGGGAAGTTCCAGCACCAAATCTGCGCCGGCGTGAATCGCGGCTTGAGCGCGCAAAGCCTTGTCTACGATAGCAGGCTGGCCGCGTTGCACAAAATTTCCACTCATTAAACAGACAATGCCGCAATCGGGATTATCTTCGCGAATGCGGTCAATTTGCTTCTTATGACCTAAATGCATTGGGTTATATTCACAAATGATACCGATAATTTTCAAAATAATCCCTCCTTTCCTGAAAATTTTTCCAATAGGGCTTGAGAAATTGGGAAAGATATTATACAATAATAGAAGTTATGGTTATCATACCACACTATGGGCAAAAAGAAAATCATTATTTTTGGAGGAAATAATCTATGAATGTTTTGGTTATCAATGCAGGCAGTTCTTCTCTGAAGTACCAGCTCATGAATCCTGAGACTGGCGATGTTGCCGCAAAGGGTCTGTGTGAGCGTATTTACATTGACGGCCGTTTGACCCACAAGGTAGGCGATAAGAAGGTGGTTAAGGATATTCCTATGCCCACCCATTCTGAGGCTATTGCCGCTGTATTGGAAATTCTGCAGGATGCAGAGGACGGCGTAATTAAGAACGTCAGCGAAATTGATGCTGTTGGCCACCGTGTTCTGCATGGCGGCATGAAGTTCAGTGACTCCTGCATTATTGACGATGCTTGCATTAAGGCAATCGAAGATTGCATCCCTCTGGGCCCTCTGCATAACCCTGCTAACCTGATGGGTATCCGTGCCTGCCAGGCTGTTATGCCCACGACTCCCCAGGTTGCTGTTTTTGACACTGCTTTCCACATGACTATGCCTCCCAAGGCATACCGTTATGCCATTCCCACTGAATACTTTGAAAATGATGACATCCGCCGTTACGGTTTTCACGGCACTTCCCATAAGTATATTGCCCGCCGCACTGCAGAGCTGATCGGCAAGAAGGATTTCCGCCTGATTAACTGCCACCTGGGCAACGGCTCCTCTTTGTCCGCTGTTCTTAACGGCAAGTGCCAGGATACCTCTATGGGCCTTTCTCCCTTGGCCGGTGTTCCTATGGGTACTCGTTCCGGTGATATTGACGCCTGTGTTGTGCAGTTCATCTGCAACAAGTATGGCATGAGTGTGGACGAATGCCTGAATATGCTGAACAAAAAGTCCGGCGTTTTGGCACTTTCCGAAGTTTCCTCCGACTTCCGTGACCTGGAAGCCGGCGAAGCAAACGGCAATGAGAAGTGCGTGCTGGCTCTGGAGAAGTTCTACTATGAAGTAGCAAAGTATATCGGTTCTTATGCTGCTGCTATGAATGGTGTGGATGTGATCACCTTTACAGCCGGTGTTGGTGAAAATGGCCCTGCTACTCGTCAGGCTATCTGTAATTACCTGGGCTTTATGGGCGTGAAGCTGGATCCCGAGCGCAATAATGTTCGTGGCAAGGAAGCACTGATTTCTGCTGACGATTCCAAGGTTCAAGTATGGGTTGTTCCCACCAACGAAGAACTGATGATTGCACAGGATACTGCAGAACTTGTTAACGCTGCTAAGTAAAAATTTTGGGGCGAAGGTAAAACTTCGCCCCGCTTTTTATAGGAGGAAATAATATGACTGTAGCTGAACGGTTTTTGAAATATGTTTCTTTTAATACGCAATCCAATGAGGAAAGTCAAACTTGTCCCTCTACCGAAGGGCAGTTGGCATTGGGAAAAGCATTGGTTGAAGAAATGCTGTCAATGGGTATTGAAGACGCGTATATGGATGATGACGGCTATGTTTATGGCACCGTTCCTGGAGATCCTCGTTTGCCTACCGTTGGTTTGATTGCCCATATGGATACTTCTCCGGATACTTCGGGGGAGAATGTTCAGGCCAAGGTCGTGGAATTTACCGGCGAGGATATTTGCCTGAATGAGAAATTGGGAATTTACCTTAGGGAGAAGGATTACCCACGGCTACAATATCATCACGGCAAACATCTGGTGGTTACCGATGGCACGACCCTTTTAGGCGGTGACGATAAGGCGGGCATTGCCGAGATTCTGTCAGTGGCAGAGTTTTTGCTCACGACTAAAATGAACCATGCTACCTTGAAGATCGGTTTTACGCCGGACGAGGAGATCGGCCGTGGCGCAGATCGTTTTGACGTAAAGGGCTTTGGCGCGGACT
>JAZNZO010000063.1:0-3214 GCA_045594945.1 Faecousia sp. | reverse complement strand
TTGGCCTCCGACCTACGCGACCGTTTGGGGTGCCCGGTGCTCTCCTTGGCGCGAACGCCTGCGTCGCTCACCGACCCCGGCACACACTACGCTTGCCCTTGACTCCGCCACCGGTGGCGGGCAAGCTCGTGGCCCTCCCGGCTTATGCTTTCTATGGGAAGTTGTACAAGATTGACCGCAAAGGCTCCCTTGCCTAAAGGGAGCTGGCATATTGCCGATTTTAGGCAATATGACTGAGGGATTCTGCGGTGGATGAGGTGTAAAATACTGTCTTTTTGTATCCCTCCGTCATTTTCTGGCGAAAATGCCACCTCCCTTTAGGCAAGGGAGGCTTTGGAGTTGGCCGGAATTTTTAGGGACGGATGAGGTGTGGATATGAATAAGAAGCTTTTTGGCAAGACCTTTGCCGTCCTGGGGGACAGTTACTCCACATTTGCAGGTTGGATCCCGGAAGGGAATGAGACCTACTATCCTAATCCGGAAAATGTTGCAGATGTTCTGTCTGTAGAGCAGACCTGGTGGCATCATTTGATGACCCGCAATGAAATGGTGCTGCTTCTGAATGACTCTTTCTCCGGAGCAACGGTTTGCACCCAAGTGCGGGAAAGGCACACCAAAAGCGCTTGCTTTGCCGAAAGAGTGAACAACGCCTTTGCAAATATTCCCGGCCAGCCGGAATATATTTTCCTCTTTGGCGGAACAAACGATCACCGGATGGACAGAGTTCGTGGCAAGGCCAAATTCGGCCGATGGAACGAAGAGGACCTGAAGCAGGCCATTCCTGCTTACTGCTATGTACTTTATAACCTGAAAAAGAACTATCCCAAGGCCAAGATATTCTCCATTATCAACACCGATCTGCACCCCGATATTTGCAAGGGCTGGGTGCTGGCGGCAGAGCATTATGGGGCAAAGATTGTGGCGCTTAAGGATATTAGTAAGCAAAACCGCTATCCCACTGCCTTGGGTATGCGCCAGATCGCAGACCAGGTAGAAGCGGCGATTTTGGATAAATAACCAATCTTATGGATAATTATGCAGTTATGCGGCAGGATGCGGTGGACCGCTTCCTGACCTATGAAGCAGAAAACTTACGAAAAAACCCCGGCGTGACAGCCTGGGAGAGGGGCGTGCAGACCACCTTCTTCTCTTTGCCGGTGCATTTGGACTGCACCTCGGGACGCATCGTTTTGATAGACGGAGAAAAGGAGATAGAGTGCGATTTTTCTCCTACTTTGAGCATTTTAGACTATGTTTGTGACCGAAAAACTTTCGCAAAAGCCGCAAACGAATTTTGCCCGGTGGGGAGTTTGCCTGGGGTTTTTGTGGGCGGAAGCGGTCTTGTGATGAAAAATGAAGGGCTGGAGCAGCGCATTCAAGCCCACCCGGATGCCTTCCGGTTTGCCTGCGAAAGTTTGGGCGGCGTGGCTACCGGGGCAGGGGATATGGGCTATCGACTGCCTGTTTTCCCGGACCTTTGTATGGAACTGAAATTCTACTTTGCCGATGAGGATTTCCCCCCGCAACTGACTTTTTTGTGGGATAAGAACATTCTGCAGTTTGTTCGCTATGAGACGGTGTACTACATCGCCGGCTGCCTTTGCCGGGAACTTACAGCCCGAATGAATGGGTAATCCCAATTCATATCCGCAAAGCGTATATATCATATTTGCAACGCAAATATATCATAGGACGAAAGTCCTATATCATATCGAAGATATATCATTAAATGATATCCGTTCTGCGAACGGATGATATACCCTTCGGGTATGATATCTGCTTTGCAGATGATATACGCTGCGCGTATGATTATTAATTTCGTATATTCAGCCGGGGGTGACCCGGGCTCTATATAAAATTATTTTGGAGGAAAGAATATGAGCGTATTAACCGATTTAATCTATGGTGGCTCCAATGCTGTTGCCGGTCTGACCGAAGGCGCAGTTAACGATGCCATCGCCAAGTATGGCCCTGAAAAGGAAATCGCATTCCCCGATACGGCCTATTGCTTCCCCACCATTTATGCCGCTACCGGCGTAAAGGTGAAGACTCTGGGCGATCTGCCTGCCTGCGTAGGCGTTCTGAAGAGTTTGATCACCAACCAGGAAGACCTGGGCCAGGCCCTCAATGCCGGCCTTGCCACTGCCGTTGGCGCAGAAATCCTGGAAGGCCTGAAATATGTGGAAGGCGGCAACCCCTATGAAAATGACAGTGGCATCGGCTTCGTGCCTGACCCCATCATCCGCTCCCTGGGCGTGCCCCTGGTTACCGGCGATATCCCCGGCGTTGCGGTTGTGCTGGGCAAGGCTGACAAGGCAGAAGATGTTGCCAATGTGGTAAAAGATTATCAGTCCAAGGGCATTATGACCTTTATGGTTGGCGATGTGATTGAGCAGTGCGCAGAAGCAGGGGTCAAGATGGGCCTGGAATTCCGCGTCATCCCCCTGGGTCACGATGTGACTTCCGTTATTCACGTTGTGACCGTTGCCATCCGCGCAGCGCTGATTTTCGGTAATGTGCAGCCCGGTAATCTGGCTGGCCTGTTGGATTACACCAAGAACCGTGTTCCTGCCTTCGTCAACACCTTCGGCGCTATTGATGCGGTTGTGGTTTCCGCCGGCGCAGGCGCTATTGCTCTGGGCTTCCCCGTTGTTGTGGATATCGACCTGGGCGAAAATCAGGTTCCCGGCGCCCTGGAATCCGTATGCGATCACGCAATGACCGTTAAGAAGTCCCTGGAACTGCGCAACATTAAGATTAAAGTAAAAGAACTGCCCATCCCTGTGGCTTTTGCCGCCGCCTTTGAAGGCGAAATCATCCGCTAGGCCGATATGCACAACGAGTTCTGGTCCTCCAAGAATCCCACTGCAGAATTGGTGGTTATGCGGGAAATGAACGAAGTGGAAGATCACAAGATTTCCATCATCGGTCCTGACCTGGATGAAGCCAAGGATCTGGCGCTGGCGACTTTCGTAGAAGTTGCCGGCAAGAAGATGCAGGTGGACTTTGAAAGCGTTATCGAGCGGAAGTTCCCCGCTTGGTTTAACTACATGGAAGGCGTGATGCACACCGGTCAGCGTAACCAGGTCCGTGTCCGTGTTTCCAACGCGGCTTATGAAGCCGGTCTGCGGCTGAAGGACTTTGCGGAAGTTCTCTATGTGATGATCATGGACGAGTTTGACGCCGTCGTGGATAAGTGTCAGATCACCCTGAT
>JAZNZO010000062.1:0-2149 GCA_045594945.1 Faecousia sp. | reverse complement strand
ATGAGCCAGGAAGAACTGCTCCTTCTGGTGGAAGAAGTCCAGCAGGAAGGCAGTATTGACGAAAGCGAAGGGGAACTACTGAAGAACGCCATCGAATTTCGGGACCAGGTGGCAGAAGACATTTTAACCCACCGGACCGATCTGGAAGCGGTCAGCCTGGATGCGGACAAGGAAGAGGTGGCCCGGGTGTTTACCCAGACCCGTTTCTCCCGCCTTTTGGTATATGAAGAAAATATTGACAACATCGTAGGCGTTCTGAACATCAAGGACTTCTATATGAACAGCGGCATCACGGAAAAGCCTCTGCAGGAAGTGATGACGCCCCCGATCTTTATCCACCAGTCTGAAAAAATCCGGGATCTTCTGAACCTGCTGCGGGCCAGCAAGACCCACATTGCGGTGGTTGTAGACGAATATGGCGGAACCTTAGGCATCGTCACTATGGAGGATATTCTGGAAGAACTGGTCGGCGAAATTTGGGACGAGCACGATGAGGTGCAGGAGTCCTTTAAGACCCTGGGTGAAGATACTTACCTGGCCGATTGCATGGTAAACCTTGACGAGTTTGCCGACTGCTTCGATGTGGAAATCGAGTCCGAAAGCGTGTCCTTAGGCGGCTGGGTGATGGAGCAGTTGGGGGGCATTCCCGAAGTAGGGGAGAACTTCACCTACGAGAACCTGCATATTACCGTCACAGAGCTGGATGCCCATCGGGTATCTTATGTAACAGTTGTAAAAGAAGAGCCTGTGGAGGAAAAAGAATAATATATCCGCCCGGCAAAATTTACCGGGCGGATTTCTATTGACAAATGAGATCTTGGTGCTATAGTTAGGGCAGAGTGAAAGGAGGGGATAGGGTGCAGGAAGTGTTTTTGCTCACTTTGGAGCAGGTGGGTGTTTTGCTGATCTTTATCAGCCTTGGCTACTTTTTACGCCGCCGTCATCAACTGCCGGACAGCTCCGGTCATGTGCTGTCCCTTCTGAATACCCTTGTGTTTGCCCCGGCCTATTCCATCGCTAATTTCTCTGCCAATTTCACCCGGGATGTGGTAGGGGAGAAACTGCTGATTTTTGGTTTTGCCCTGCTTGCGATGGTGGGCACCATTACCCTGGGGCGGCTTTTGGGAAAATGGATGGGCCGCAGCCATATGGAAAAGCGGTCACTTATGTACGCCTTTACCTTTTCCAATTCCGGCTATTTTGGCTACCCGGTGATTGAGGGCGTTTTTGGCGGTGCCGCTTTGGCAAATTATATGGTACTTAACCTGCCGATCAGCATTGCCTGCAATTCCTACGGCTATATGCTTTTCCAAAGGGATAAGCACTTTAGCCCGGTGCGGCTGATCAGCAGTCCTTTGGTGCTTTCTGCCTTTCTGGGAATGGGCTTGGGCCTTTCCGGCGTGCAGATGCCGCCGGTGCTGACAACGGTACTAAACGGGGCGGGGGGTTGTATGAGTCCCTGCGCCATGCTGCTGGCAGGCTTTATGCTTGGCAAATTCCCTCTTTCCAAACTGTTTTCCGGTTGGCGGCCTTATGTGTTTACCCTGGTGCGGATTTTGGGCATCTCTGCCATTTTAGGGGGTCTGTTTTGGCTCTGCGGCCTGCGGGGTGAATTGCTTTTTTACTTACTGCTCTACACCAGTATGCCTTTAGGTCTGAACTTAGTGGTGTTTCCGGAAAGCTGCGGCTACGAAAAAGAGGCAGAGGACAATGCCAAAATGTGTTTTGTGTCTTACTTAATGGCCCTTGTACTGCTGCCTTGCGTCTTTGCAATCGTAAGCCATATTTGCCTATAACATTTGCAGGATCGTATTTTGCGATCCTGCACTTTTTGCACTTTTTTCAAAAAAGTTTGCACCCTTGCATTCTTGCACAAAAATCCCCTCCCGGGGGATAGGAAAATGGGTCGAAATGTGGGCAAATCTACGATTGACTTTCGGAGACGAAATGAGTAAAATAGATACTGATACACTATGTACCCTTGCGGGTGCGTAAGGGTACGCAATAAATCTTTTAGGAGGAAATCACTTTGAAGGATTGGGCAACTTTAACCACCGTTGAGGAGATGGAAGCTGCTACCAACGCTTTGCTGGAAAACGGCAAGAAGGTCGGCGCCGACTCCTGGCAGCAGCGGGTCAAAAATCAGACC
>JAZNZO010000061.1:0-19188 GCA_045594945.1 Faecousia sp. | reverse complement strand
GGCGGTATGATGGAAATGCTGGGCGGCTTCAGTGTCCTTCGCTTGACCAGTATGATGGGTATGATGAATGTTTCCTTCACCAAGGAAGAACTTCTGAAGATGAACAAGAAACTCAACCGTATCCGCAAGCCCAAGGCCAAGAAGTGAATAGCATAATAAAACCGCCAACCGAAATGCTCGGTTGGCGGTTTTTTGTGTTATTCCAGCTCGAAAGCACCAGTGTAGAGTTGGTAATACGTGCCTTTTTGGGCGATTAGTTCAGCGTGGGAGCCACGCTCGATGATCCGGCCCTGATCCAGGACCATAATGCAGTCGGAATTCATAACCGTAGAAAGCCGGTGGGCAATGACAAAGGTGGTGCGGCCTTTCATCAGCGCATCCATACCTTTTTGCACCAGGGCTTCTGTCCGGGTGTCGATGGAAGAAGTGGCTTCATCCAAAATCATTACCGGGGGGTCAGCCACTGCCGCCCGGGCAATGGCAATCAGTTGCCGCTGGCCCTGGGAAAGGCGGGAAGCGTTGTTTGTCAGCATAGTATCATAGCCTTCCGGCAGGCGGGTGATGAAATCGTGGGCATTGGCAAGTTTTGCCGCCTGAATACATTGTTCGTCGGTGGCCTGCAGGTTGCCGTACCGGATATTTTCCATGACAGTACCGGTAAACAGGTTGGTATCCTGCAAAACGATGCCCAAACTGCGGCGCAGGTCTGCTTTTTTAATTTTATTGATGTTGATGCCGTCATAGCGGATTTTGCCGTCGGCAATATCGTAAAAGCGGTTAATCAGGTTGGTGATGGTGGTTTTGCCTGCGCCGGTAGCACCTACAAAGGCCAATTTTTGACCGGGGTTGGCATACAGGGTTACATCGTGCAGGACTGTCTTTTCCGGCACATAGCCGAAGTCCACATTGTACATAGTGATATCGCCGGTCAGAGGGGTGTAAGTGACGGAGCCGTCTGCCTTGTGGGGGTGCTTCCAGGCCCAAAGACCCGTATGCTCAGGGCATTCGATGATGTTGCCCTCTTTGTCCTGCTTGGCATTGACCAGGGTAACATAGCCTTCATCGGTTTCCGGTTCTTCGTCCATCAGTTCAAAAATGCGTTCTGCACCGGCAAGGGCCATCACGATGGCATTGATTTGGTTGCTGACCTGGCCAATAGGCATATTGAACCGACGGGACAGAAGCAGGAAAGAGGCAAGGCCGCCTAAGGTGATGATGCTGCCGCCGGAGTAAATAGCAAGCAGACCGCCTACCAGTGCCAAAATGGTGTATTGGATGTAGCCCAGGTTATTATTCACCGGACCCATCATATTGGTAAAGGCGCTGGCTTTATAGGCGTTTTCCCGCAGGGTGTCATTGCGCTTGTCAAATTCCTCTTTGCAGGTGTTTTCGTGGCAGAAAACCTTTACCACTCTTTGACCGTTAATCATTTCTTCCACATAGCCGTTCACATCGCCCAAGGCCCGCTGCTGGCCGATAAAGAATTTGACGGATTTGCCTGCCACTGTTTTGGTGACGAGCAGTATGCCAAAAGCGGTACACATAACCACTAAGGTCAGCACCCAGGAGGTGGTCAGCATGGAAATGAGCACCACCGCAATGGTACAAATGGAACTGACGCATTGGGGAAGGGATTGGGTAATCATTTGCCGAAGGGTGTCGATATCGTTGGTGTAACGGCTCATCACATCGCCCACAGGGTGGGTGTCAAAGTAGCGGATGGGCAGTTTCTGCATATGGATGAACATAGCATCCCGAATGGTTTTTTGCGTACCCTGGCCCACCTTTACCAACAGGAAGTTGGCAAGGAAACTGGTGAAAATACCAAGACAGTAAAGGCCTGCCATCAGGCAAATGAACTGGATAAGGGGTGTGTAATCGGGATTTGCCTGCCCGATCATAGGGGTGATGCAGTTATCAATGATATACTGCAATGACTTGTCGCCCAAAACCTGGACAATGGCGCTGACAATCAGGCAGACCACCATAATGGAAAGAATTACCCGGTAGGGTTTCAGATAGCCCAGGAGCCGTTTGATGGTCTGTGCGGGGTTTTTGGCTTTCCGGGCATCTTTGGGAAGTTGAACAGGAGGCATTATTCTTCGTCTCCTTTCGTCTGGGAGTCATAAACTTCCCGGTAGATGGGGGAAGTGGCTAAAAGTTCATCGTGGTTGCCACAGGCAACAATTTGGCCGTTTTCCAGCAGAACGATTTGATCTGCAAACTGGACAGAGGCCACCCGCTGGGCAATAATCAGTTTGGTGGTGTGGGGAATTTCCTCTGCAAAGGCCTGGCGAATCATGGCATCGGTCTTGGTGTCCACCGCAGAGGTGGAGTCGTCCAAAATCAGAATTTTGGGCTTTTTCAGCAAGGCCCGGGCAATACAAAGCCGTTGCTTTTGACCGCCGGACACATTCTTGCCCCCCTGCTCGATATGGGTATCATAGCCGTCGGGGAAGGCCATAATAAAGTCGTGGGCGCAGGCCAACCGACAGGCGTGTTCCATTTCTTCGTCGGTGGCGTTGGGGTTGCCCCAGTGCGGGTTTTCTTTAATGGTGCCGGAAAACAGGGTGTTCTTTTGCAGAACCATAGAAACCGCATCCCGAAGAACGGTCAGGTCATATTCTTTTACATCTTTACCGCCCACTTTCAAACTGCCCTGAGTTACATCGTAAAGCCGGGGAATGAGTTGGACAAGGGTGGATTTTCCGGCACCGGTGACACCCAAAATGCCGACGGTCTTGCCGGAGGGGACGTGGAGGTTGATATCCTTCAAAGAGTCATTTTGGGCGGTTTTGCTATAGCGGAAAGTTACATTTTCAAAGTCAATAGAGCCGTCTTCCACTTCCATAACCGGGTTTTCCGGATTACGCAGGGAAGGCTCTTCGGTCAGAATTTCGTATGTGCGGCGCAGAGGCTCTCTGCTCATAGTCAGCATAACGAAGACCATAGAAAGCATCATTAAACCGCTAAGGATTTGGGCGGTGTAGGTGAACATGGAGGCAAGCTGGCCGGTGGTCAGCCCCAAATCCGGGTTATTGCCGGACTGCACCACCATTGTAGCGCCAAAAAAAGAAATGGTCAGCAGGCAGGTATAGACTGCCGCCTGCATAAAAGGATTGTTAAGCGCCATAATTTTCTCCGCTTTGGAGAAATCGTCGTGGACCGTTTTGGAGATGGCAGTGAATTTCTCCACTTCCTTTTCTTCCCGCACAAAGGCCTTTACCACGCGCATACCGTGAATGTTTTCCTGGACGGTATTATTCAGATTATCAAAAGTCTTAAATACCCGTTCAAAAATGCTGTGGACACATCGGATAAGGGTAAACAGCGCCACTGCCAGCAGGGGCAGCACGATGCAATACACCACGCACAGCCGGGGGCTGATGCGCATAGCCATAATGAGTGCCATAATAAGCATCATAGGGCAGCGGATGGCCATCCGGATCATCATTTGGAAGGTCATCTGCAGATTGGCCACATCGGTGGTTAGCCGGGTGATAATGGAAGAGGTGGAGAATTTATCAATATTGGAAAAATCAAAGGTCTGCACCCGGTGGTACATATCCTGGCGCAGGTTTCGGGCAAAGCCGGTGGCGGCGTGAGCGCCGAAGAAGGCAGAAGCCACACCGAAAGACAAAGAGCAAAGGGCGCACAGGGCCAAAAGGATACCTTTTTGCACCACTACTGCCATATTCCCTGCGTTGATACCCTTATCCAAAAGGGATGCCAGCACCAAAGGAATGAGCACTTCCATAGCCACTTCGCCAATCATACAAACAGGGCTTAAAATGGCAGACCATTTATACTCCCGAATACTTCGGGCCAGTCGTCTTATCATACAGTCGCCTCCAAAGAAAAGTATGTCTATTTTACCACCATTATTTTCCAAATGCAATAATTACATAAGGAAAATGGTCTGCCTTATCAGGGGCAGACCATTTCCAAAAAAGAAGAGAGGTAGAAGGCAGGGAGCCCAACGGTGGGCGGCTCTCTGTGGGAGGTTTCATTAAAACAAATCCTTCTGTGATTAGCATACAGATGGGTTTTGAACAGAAGGTGAAGGGTTTGCAAATAAAATACGACATTTTTGTGAACACCCAATGATTGACAGAAAGGCCCTTTGGGTATAAAATGTATGTATCTATGCACGAAAGGAGAAACACTATGGATTCTGGTAGTATACCCGGCCGAAGTACCCAATTTAAGAAGCCGTTTCCCGGTGTTTGTCTTTTGCTTGCCGGGTGAGGGCTTCACTTTTCAGTGAAGGAGGAAACCCAAATTGCACGAACGCTTTGAAATTATGGAAAAGGCCATCGAAAAAATGCTGGAGGAGAAGAAGTATGCTACGCTCCGGGATATTTTGGTGACTATGAATTCGGCGGATATTGCGGCTATTTTCACCAATGTGGAAGAAAATAGTCTGCCTCTGCTGTTCCGTTTGCTTCCCAAGGAACTGGCAGCAGAAACTTTTGTGGAAATGGAGCCGGAGGAGCAGGAACTGCTGATCCGCACCTTTTCCGATAACGAATTAAAAGAAGTGGTGGACGAACTCTATGCCGACGATGCGGCGGCCTTGATTGAAGAGATGCCCGCCAATGTGGTAAAGAGAATTCTGAAGCAGGCTGACCCGGAGATGCGTCAATCCATCAATCAGATTTTGCGCTATCCGGAAAATTCTGCCGGCTCTTTGATGACCACCGAGTATGTGTCCCTGCGGCCTAATATGACGGTGGAAGAAAGTATTTTGCGTATTCGCCGGCAGGGCGTGGACAAGGAAACCATCTACACCTGCTATGTAACGAAAGACCGGAAACTTTTGGGCATCGTTACGGTCAAGGATTTGCTCCTGGCAGAAGACGACGAGATGCGGATTGAAGATATGATGCTTGAAAACTTCATTTCCGTCACCACCCATACGGACCAGGAAGAAGTGGCCCGTATGTTCAGCAAGTATAATTTCCTGGCACTGCCGGTTGTGGACAATGAAAACCGGATGGTTGGTATCGTCACCTTCGACGACGCTATGGACGTTATGGAAGACGAGGCCACCGAGGATATGGAAAAGATGGGCGGTATGATTCCCTCGGAAAAGACCTATTTGCGGTCTTCTGCCTGGGAACTGTTCTGCAACCGTATTCCCTGGTTGCTGCTATTGATGGTATCTGCCACCTTTACAGGTATGATTATCACATCCTTTGAAGGGGCTTTGGCTGCCCAGGCGGCGCTGACAGCCTTCATTCCTATGCTGATGGGTACAGGCGGTAACTCCGGCAGTCAGTCTTCCGTTACCATTATCCGCGCCCTGAGCCTGGATGAACTGGAATTTTCTGACATTCTGCGGGTTGTTTGGAAAGAAATTCGAACCGCTGTTCTGTGCGGCCTTGCGCTGTCAATTGTCTGCTTTGGCAAGATTTGGCTGGTGGATCGGATGCTGCTGGGTAATTATGATATTACCCTCTATGTAAACCTGGTTGTCTGTCTTGCGCTGTTCTTTACGGTGCTGGTTGCAAAAATTGTGGGCGCTGTGCTGCCAATGGTTGCAAAACTCGTTCGGCTTGACCCGGCGGTTATGGCAAGCCCCTTTATTACTTCTATTGTGGATGCCCTGTCGCTGCTGGTGTACTTCCTGTTCGCCCGGGCTATCTTAGGGTAGAGAATTCGAACCGAAATAGATTATATGTGATTGACTATGAAAACTGCTTTGTGCTCCCAATCGGGCTTTGCCCGGCAAATTGACCGATACCTGAATAGTTTGTGGTATCCTGTTTGCTTGGGGGCACTTTGCGCTTTTTCGGGCCTGGGTGGCAGCAGCCGCTACACCCTTTGCATGGGACTAATCGCGGTAACGGTCCTTTTGACGGTCCTTTTTGCCACCGACTGTAAGCCCCTCTTTGCCCCGATGCTGATGAGTTTTTGCGCTTTGGGCCGGGACACCGGGGATACCTACTGGGAGGTAGGCGGTGATGTGATGCGCTACTACCGGGATGGGGCTTTTGCCTTTGTGATTTTCCTGGGCGTTGTGGCAGTGACAGCGCTGCTCATCCGCTTTTGGAAGGATGGTACTCTTCGGGATATCTGGGAAAACCGGGGGCTTTGCTTTTGGAGCACTATAGCGTTGGATGTTGCTTTTCTGCTTAACGGTATTTTCAGCGCCCATTGGGTGCAGTTAAATATTGCATACGGCCTGCTGATGGCCTTTGGGTTTACCTTTTTCTATCTTGTTTGCGCCAGCCTGGCGCGCAGAGGAGAAAAGACTACACGGTATGCCTGCTGGTGTATGGTGTGTGCCGCCTTTATCGGTGCGGTACAGGTGCCGGTGGCGCTTATGCGAAGCGGAGAAATTGCTGTGGAAATGGGCATCTTATCTGCCCAAAGCAGGGGACATATCGAACTTGGCTGGGGACTTTCCACCACCGTTACGGCTTTTATGGTGTTGGGTATTCCGGCGGCGTTTTATTTGGCGGCAAATCACCGGTTCGCACCGGTCAGTTATGGCTTAGGCCTTGTGCTGTTTGGCTGTGTCGCCTTTATTGGCTCCCGCAGCGCTCTTTTGGTGGGGACGGTTTCGGTGCTGATTTGCGCCATAGCCTGCTGCTTTGGAAAGAATAAGGCGGTTTGCCGGAAATTAGGACTTTGCCTTTTTGCCCTTTTAGGATTGGGACTAATATGGGTCCATTTCTTCCTGGCACCTCTGCCCCAAGTGTTCCGGAATTTGATGGGGAAACTGCGACTGGATAGGCTGATGGCAGATGGCAGAGTGGCTGTTTGGCAACAGGGCTGGGAAGACTTCCAAAGCTGGCCTCTTTTCGGCGTGGGTTTTGAAAAAGGCGCTGTTGAGCCCGGTGAAACGGTGCAGAATTTCTTTGGAAGGATGTATCACAACCTGCCGCTGCAGTTCCTGGGAGCAATGGGCATTGTGGGACTATTAGCCTTTTTGTTCCACCTTTGGCAGGCGGGCCGTTTGTGGCGAAAACCGTCCGCAAACAAAATACTGCTCTTAACCTTGCCTTTGATGATTTTACTGACCTCTTTGGTAGATAACTTTTTCTTTTACTTAAATCAGCAAATTGCCTATTGTATGTTCCTGGCGATTGCGGAAAGGAAAACCCCATGATTGCCAATTACCATACCCACACCTACCGGTGCGGCCACGCCTGCGGAGAGGACGAGGAATATGCCCAAAGGGCCTTTGAGGCAGGCATAAAGATTTTAGGCTTTACTGACCACACCCCCTATTTTTTCCCCGGGGACCATTATTCCCGCTTTCGGATGCGCCCGGAGAAATTCCCCGGCTACTGCCAAAGTGTACAGATGCTGAAGCAGGCCTACAAGGGCAAGATGGAAATTCATTTAGGTGTGGAAGCAGAGTATTATCCTGAATTGTTTCCAAAACTTTTGCCCTGCCTGCAGGATCACGGGGTAGAGTACCTGCTTTTGGGACAGCACTACATAAGAAATGAAACCGACGGGGTCTATTCCGGCCGCTCCACCGAAGATTTGGATACCCTGAAAACCTACTGCTATCAGACAATGGATGCAATGAATACCGGTCTGTTTACCTATTTTGCTCATCCGGATCTTATTCGCTATGAAGGCGATAAAAAGCAGTATTTGCAGTATATGCGCCAACTTGCCCGGGAGGCAAAAAACTGTAATGTGCCCTTGGAAATGAACCTTTTGGGTATCCGGGAGGACAGGCATTATCCCAATAGAGCCTTTTGGGAAGCGGTGGCAGAAGAAAACTGCCCGGTCATTTTGGGGTCCGATGCCCATGCACCGGAGGTTTTCAGCAGCGCGCTGGATGAAGAAAAAGCCCTGGCCTGGCTGAAGGAATTGGGACTTACGCCCTTAGATACCGTGCCTTTGCGGCCTATAAACAGAACATAAGGAGAATTATATGAATAAAAAAGAACTGTGGCGCGTGGTGAAATTCACCCTGTTTTCCATCAGCGCCGGTGCAATCCAAATGGGCAGTTTTGCCCTTCTGAACGAGCTGACCGGATGGTCCTACTGGCCCTGTTACCTTATCAGTTTAACCCTTTCCGTTCTGTGGAATTTCACCCTGAACCGGAAATTCACCTTCCAGTCTGCTGCCAATGTGCCGGTGGCTATGCTGAAGGTGCTGGGTTACTATTTGGTGTTTGCTCCGGTGTCTACGATGTTGGGCAGCTATTTGGCAGACGGCCTTTTCTGGAATGCATACCTGGTGGAATTTTTGATGATGGTTCTCAATTTCGTGACGGAATTTTTGTTCCAGAGGTTTTTCGTCTTCGGCAAGAGCATTGACAGCGCAAAGGGGTCTAAAAAATGATTGGATGTCAGGATGCTTCCATTTCCTATACCGGTCGGTTTTCCCTTTATGAAGGGGCTATGACCGCCACTACCAGCGGTGCTCAAATCAAAATTGCCTTCAAGGGCGATACCATTCGGCTTTTATTCGATGTAAAGACCAACGAACGGACAATGCCCCATTTGTGGCTTGTACTGGATGGGGGCGCCAAAGTGGAAGTGCCTTTGGATGCCTTTTTGCGGCTGGAAACCACCCCCGGGGAGCATATTTTGGAAGTGATTTTTAAGGGCTCTGTAGAAACGCAACCTCGGTTTTGCCATCCTTTGGTGGGTAAAATTTCTTTTTTGGGCTATGATTTGGCAGAGCCCGGCACTTTGCCGGAAGATAACCGGAAAACCATTGAATTTGTGGGAGACAGCATCACAGAAGGTGTGCTGATTGATGCGCAAACAGGGGAGTACGGCAATGCCGTTTGTCAGTCCCACGCCACCGATGCTACCGCCACCTATGGCTGGATTGCAGCAGAAGAATTGGGCCTTCGCCACTATCATATGGGCTATGGCTACGTGGGCGTAACCCATTTGGGTAACGGCGGTGTGCCCCTTGTGCAGGAGGCCTACCCCTGGTGTTTCCAGGATGCGCCTATTGCCTATCACCCGGATTATGTGGTTATTAACATAGGCACCAACGATAGGGAAGCCCCTGCGGAAGAATTTTACGCGGGCTATTGGAAATTGCTGGATGCTATCCGCACCTGCCACCCGGATGCCAAAATTTTCAGCCTTTGCCCCTTTATTCAGGGACATGTCAGCACCCAAAAGAAACTGATTGCAGATTACAATCGGGAAAAAGGGGAGAATATCCTCTTTATTCCCACAGAGGGCTGGCTTCCGCCGAGTCCCGTTCACCCCTTAAGACAATCTCACCGCTACGCAGGAGAGCGTTTGGCAGAAGAACTTAGGAAGATTTTGTAAAAATCCTTGCATATACCGCAGGAAAGTGATAAAATATTTCAGGAAATTACGGGACTTCCCCCGAAATCAAATTTAGGAGGCTACATAATGACACCGGAAGCAAAAAAGCAACTGTGTATCACCGCTTGCAAAGTGCGTATGGGCGTGATTGAATCCACCTACGGCGCAAAAGCAGGCCACCCCGGCGGCAGTTTGTCTGCAGCAGAGGTTTACACCTATCTGTACTTTAAGGAAATGAATATTGATCCTAAAAATCCCAAGTGGGAAGATCGGGACCGTTTTGTGCTCAGCAAGGGCCACACTACCCCCGGCCTGTATTCCACTTTGGCACAGCGGGGCTTCTTCCCCGTAGAGGATCTGCCCACTTTCCGTCACATTGATTCTTATCTGCAGGGCCACCCCAATATGAATACCGTTCCCGGTGTGGATATGTCCACCGGCTCTCTGGGCCAGGGCGTATCTGTTGCCACCGGTATGGCACTGGCCGCCAAGCACACCGGCAAGCAAAACAGAGTTTACACCCTGCTGGGCGACGGCGAAATTCAGGAAGGCCAGGTTTGGGAAGCCTTTATGGCGGCTGCCCACTACAAGCTGGATAACCTGTGCGTAATCATTGATAACAACGGCCTGCAGATTGGCGGGAATATCGCTGGTGTTATGAGCCCCTATCCCATCGTGGACAAGCTGGCTGCTTTCGGCTTTGAAGTCGCTGCCGTTGACGGCCACAACTTTGACGAACTGGAAGCCGCTTTCGCAAAGGCTCGTGAAACAAAGGGCAAGCCCTTTGCAATCGTAATGAAGACCACCAAGGGCAAGGGCGTTTCCTACATGGAAAACAATGCCGGCTGGCACGGCAAGGCTCCCAACGATGCAGAATATGCCCAGGCAATGGCAGAACTGAAGGCCCAACTGGCAGAATTGGAGGCATAATTATGGCAGATATGAAGAAAGTTGCAACCCGTGACAGTTACGGTAACGCCCTGAAGGAACTGGGCGCAGAAGTAAATGACCTGGTGGTTTTGGATGCTGACCTGGCCGGCGCTACCAAGACCGGTGTGTTCCAGAAAGCCTTTCCCGAGCGGCACTTTGACAGCGGCATTGCCGAAGCCAATATGATTTGTATGGCTGCCGGTATGTCCACCGCAGGCTTGGTGCCTTTCGCATCCAGCTTTGCTATGTTTGCCGCAGGCCGTGCTTTCGAGCAGGTCCGTAACTCCATCGGCTATCCCCACTTGAATGTAAAGATCGGCGCTACACACGGCGGTTTTTCCGTTGGTGAAGACGGTGCTTCCCACCAGTGCTGCGCAGACTTCGCCCTGATGCGTTTCATCCCCGGTATGACAGTTATCTGCCCTGCCGACGATGTGGAAGCAAAGGCTGCTGTCCGCGCTGCTTACGAGATGAATGGCCCTGTTTACCTGCGTTTTGGCCGTCTGGCTGTGCCCGTATTCCACAGTGAGGACTACAAGTTTGAAATCGGCAAGGGTGAAGTCATCCGTGAGGGCAGCGATGTTGCCATTATTGCCAACGGCCTGCTGACTTATGAAGCCATTGTTGCCGGTGAAAAACTGGCAGAATGCGGCATCAATGCGATGGTTATCAATATGGCTACCATTAAGCCCCTGGATGAGGAACTGGTGATTGAAGCCGCTAAGAAGTGCGGCAAGGTCATCACCTGCGAAGAGCACTCCGTCATCGGTGGTCTGGGCGAAGCGGTTTGCGGTGTGCTGGCTGAAAAGTGCCCCACTTTGGTGCGCCGTATCGGTGTGAACGATGAGTTCGGTCACTCCGGCCCGGCTGTGGATCTTCTGAAGCAGTTTGGCCTGTGCGCTGACCACATCGTGGAAGTTGCCAAAGACCTCTGCAAGTAACAAAGGCAACTAAGTTTGTCCATTCGGACAAGGGAAGTTTACTTCGTAAGTGAAGTTATCCTGCGGATAGTGAAGTTTCGCCTACAGCAAAGTGGGCAAACTTAACTTCACTCGTGCAACGGCACGAACTTCACTGCGTAGCAACTTCACTTTCGCGAAAGCGAAAACTTCACAATTTAGCAGTTGCGGATGTCAATACAGAGAATGTCAAAAAGGACGAAGAACGAGGGATAACCCCCAAAATTCTTCGTCCTTTTTCTGTTGGCAGTGTTAGTGACTGCTGGGCTTATTCAAGCATTTCAAGAATGGATGCTTTAGGGCGGGCGCCGGCAGACTGGGTGATGATTTGGCCGTCCTTAATGACCATTAAGGTAGGAATGGTCATTACATCGTATTTTCCTGCCAGTTCCGGTTCTTCATCCACGTTTACCTTGCAGACTTTGATATCTTCCCGTTCCTCGGCAATTTCATCCAGGATGGGGCCGACCATACGGCAAGGACCGCACCAGGGAGCCCAAAAGTCTAAAAGAACGGGGATTTGAGATTGTAAAACTTCCTGCTGGAAGGTGTCTTTCGTAATGTGTAAGGTTTTCATAAGCGTTCCTCCTTTTGTTTTCTGAGGATAGTATACCACCGAATAAGAAATACTTATGTGATAAATATCACATTATTAAGCAAATATGGAAAAATATCCCAAAACCAGGATGCCAAGGGCAATCCGGTAGATGCCAAAGGGAGCAAAACTGCGCTTGCGGACATATTCCATAAGGCCGCGAATGACCAAGAGGCTAACGAAGAAACTGACAAGGCAGCCGGTGGCCAAAACGCCCCATTCGGTAGCGGTGGCAGAAATGCCTTCCATCAGGAATTTGAGCAGTTTCAAAGCGCTGGCACCCAGCATGGTGGGAATTGCCAGGAAGAAGGAGAATTCTGCGCCGGCACTTCTGCTCACACCCAGCAAAAGGGCGCCCAAAATAGTAGAGCCGGAGCGGGATGTACCGGGAATAAGGCTTAAACACTGGAAACAGCCGATTAGCAGGGCAGTTTTCCAGTCAATGGCATCCACACTGTTAATTAGGGTGCCTTTGGGGATCTTTTCCACAAACAAAAAGGCAATGCCATAAAACACCAGGGCGATGGAAACCACCAGGTAATTATAAAAATGGGCATCCATCCAGTCGTCAAAGGCAAGACCTAAAACGGCAGAGGGGAGAACAGCCACAATCACTTTGCCCCACAGAAGCCAGGTGTTTTTCTTTTGGGTTTGGTCCTTTTTGGGGCAGAAGGGGTTGAGTTTTTGGAAAAACAGAAGCACAACCGCCAAAATAGCACCCAACTGGATAACCACCTGGAACATTTCATAGAAGGCCTCGCTAATGCTTAAAGGCAGGAATTTTTCCAAGAGAATTAAGTGGCCGGTGGAGGAGACGGGGAGCCATTCGGTGATGCCTTCCACGATGCCGAAGAGCACCGCTTTCATTAGCTCAATAAAGTTCATGGGGAACACATCCTTTCTGTGCCCATCATAACAGATGAGCGGAAGTATTGCAAGGAAAGAAATCACGATAGATTTTACAAATTGTTCACCCCAAAGGGACAAAATCGTATATAATGTAAGCAAAAGAAAAAGGAGGAGTGTCCTATGGCAACTTCTGTGTTGGTCGTGGAAGATGACCGCAATATTGGAGAACTTCTGCAGTTATATTTGGAAAAAGAGGGTTATGCGGTGACTATTGCCACCGATGGTGGCCAGGGTCTGCAAAAATTCCGTGCCATCAAGCCTGATGTGGTGCTTTTGGATGTGATGATGCCGGTGATGGATGGCTGGGCCGTTTGCCGGGCTATCCGTCAGGAAAGCCAGACCCCTATCATTATGCTTACGGCAAAGGCAGAAACGGAAGATAAAGTTGCCGGCCTGCGGACCGGTGCAGACGATTATGTGACAAAGCCCTTTGAAATGCGGGAACTTCTTGCCCGGATTGAGGCGGTGCTGCGTCGCACAAGTCCCGGCGCAGAGCAGGTAAAATCCAAGCGGCTGATTTTTGACCGGCTGATTATTGATATGGATGCCTTTGAACTGACCGTAAACGGCAAAAAAGTAGACACACCCCCCAAGGAAATGGAATTGCTTTATTATCTGGCCTCCTCTCCCAACCGGGTTTACACCCGCAATCAACTTTTGGATGAAGTATGGGGCTTTGACTATTTTGGCGACAGCCGAACGGTGGATGTGCATGTAAAACGGCTTCGGGAAAAGTTAGAGGGCGTTTCCGAAAGTTGGAATTTGAAGACGGTGTGGGGCGTTGGCTATAAATTCGAAGTTTTGTAAACTTCGAATTTAACGAAATCCACCCTTTTGGGTGGGTGAAATCATCTTCGATGATGAAATCCTCCCTGCGGTCGGATGAAATCGCTGCGGCGGTGGGTGGATTTCATTAAGAGGATTCTCATACAGCGACGTATTTTCTTTCACTATTCTGTAAACAAAAAACTACCACAAAAACTACCGCACTACTGATATTAAAAAATTTTTGTGGTGGTAGTTGCGGTTAAATACGGTAGCATAGTAAAGAAAACAAGGTCAAATGAGGTTAAATTATGCTAATGATGTATGTTAATGTTCGCAGTTTGCGTTATAAATTTGAGGTAATTGCAGGATGAAAACCATTTATCGCCGGTTTATGATTCCGGCGGCTCTGGTGCTTTTTTGCGCGCTGTTAATGGTGGCGGCGGTATTCCAATACCAGGCCCGGGCCCAAATGCGCCATAACAATTATGAGACTCTGGAGGCAACTGCCGACACAGTGGCCAGACTGGCAACGGCTTACTACGGGGAGGCCAGTTTGGAAAGCGACCAGTTTTATATGAGTGTTACCGCCGCATCCCGGGCAGCCAATGCCCAAACGATAATTTGTGACAGCCTTGGACGACTGGTGCTGTGTTCCGAAGCGCCTTACGGGTGCAGTCATCGGGGCATGGTGATCAGCAAAAGTTATATGGAAAGGGTCTATCGGCTGAAGGTGGCCCGGGCAGAGGGGCGGATTGAACCCCTTTATGAAGATGCCCGGTTCGTGGTGGGTATGCCTATTTATGATAAAAGCGGCATTCCCTCCGGAATTGTGCTTACCTCAACCCCGTTGGAACCCACATTAGAGGCGTTCCGGGAACTGATGACGGTTTGCGTGTTTACCAGTTTGGGGGCGGTTTTTGTAGCAATTGCGCTGATGGCGCTGATTTTGCGCCGGCAGAATTCTCCCTTGCAGGAGATCCGCCGTACTGCCAATGATTTTGCACACGGAAAACTCTCTTCCCGGCTGAAGGTGAACAGAAAGCACCCGGTGGATGTGCAGGAACTGGCTTTGGCTTTTAACAATATGGCTGAGGCTTTGGAGAAGGCGGAACTGCAGCGACAGGAATTTGTTGCCAACGTGTCCCACGAACTGAAGACCCCTATGACCACCATTTCCGGTTTTATGGACGGCATGCTGGATGGCACGATCCCACCGGAAGAACAGCCAAAGTATATGCGCCTTGTTTCTGAGGAAACAAAGCGGCTGAGCCGGCTGGTCAGAAGTATGCTGGATATTTCCAAACTGCCCCAGGAGGGTGGCGTACCGGAGGAACGGAAGAGCCAGTTTGATGTGGCAGAATGCGTGGGCCGGGTGCTTATCACCTTTGAGCAGAAAATCACCCAAAAGGAACTGGATGTGGCAGTGGATTTTCCGGATCTTCCGGTGTACACAAGAGCCGACCAGGATAGCATCACCCAGGTGGTTTACAATTTGCTGGACAATGCGGTAAAATTCTGCCAGACAGGCGGTCGGCTGGGTGTGGAGATCCGGCAGACGAAGGATAAAATCTATGTGGCCATTTCCAATACCGGAAATCCCATTCCGGCAGAGGAACTGCCGCTGGTATTCGAGCGATTCCACAAGACCGACAAGAGCCGCACCGATAAGGACGGCTGGGGTCTGGGCCTTTACATTGTCAAAACCATTGTATGTTCTCACGGAGAGAATATCCGGGTATCCAGCGCAGGAGATACCACAGAATTTACATTTACTTTGCCCTGCGCGTGAGGTTTTTATGGAAGCAAATAAGCCAATGGAAGAAGTGGCCGGCACTTATGAGACCGGCGTGACCCAGCCGGGGAAAAGCCACAGGGGCATCATTGCGGTGCTGCTGATGCTGGTGATTTTCCTCTCCGGCGTGGTGACCGCTTTGGGACTGATGAATGTGCGGCTGTTCCGGGAACTGAACGGGGACAGCACCGACCAGGTGGCCCCGGTGTCCTTTGAAGCGCCCAAAGATGGAACGGATATCTACGCCCACGCAAAGATGAATGTGGGGGTGGAAGTGCCGGAACTGGATATTTGGTATGTGTTTGTCAGCGGTATCTGCAATGAGTACTATGACATCCCTATGGGTCCTTTGGTGACCTCTGCGGGAGAAAGCGCAATGGATGCCGGCATCCGGGAAGGAGATATCCTTCAGGCCATAAAGGGAAGCACCGTCCAAACTGCCCAGCAACTGCAGGATGTACTGCTTGCCTGCCAAAACGGTGAGAAGGTAAGTGTGAAACTTTACCGGGTTAGCGAAAAGAAAGAAATAGAAGTTACTTTGTCTGTGGTAAAGTGAGGGAAACTATGGAAGGCGGACTTGAAAGAATTTATGAAATTTACGGCACGATGACCGATTGCTTTGGCAATCTGAAACTGTCGGCGCTGCTGTATCTTGCCCAGGATGCGGCAGGGGAGCATTGTAAACAGTTATCGCTGGACTGGGATACGATGGCCCAAAAGCAGATGTTCTGGGCAGTGATCCGCCATCGGGTACAAATTACCCGCCTGCCAAGAGAAGGGGAGAAAGTCAGGGTGCAGACCTGGCCGATGCCCACTACCCGGGTGGCATTCCCCCGGTCTACGGTGGCCTATGACGAAAAAGGCCGGGAACTGTTCCGTTCCATCAGCCTTTGGGTGATTATGGACCGGAACACCAGAGGTATGATTTTACCAGCCAAAAGCGGGATTATGGTGCCGGGTGTAGAATTTGGAAACGAGTTGCCCGCGCCCCGGGCTCTGGCGCCCCAGGGCCTTTCCAGCAGTCAAACCAGACAGGTGCAGTATATGGACCTGGATAAAAATGGCCATATGAATAACACCCGGTATCTTGACTGGGTGGCAGATTTGCTGCCTTCCAAATTCTACGGGGCCCATCAGCCCAAGGAAGTGGTGGTCTGCTACAACGCAGAAGCCCTGGAAGGCCAGGAAATTACCATGAAATGGGAGTTGAGCGGCAACGGGGAACTGACGGTAGACGGACACCGGATAGGGGAAAAAGAGGAGCGGATTTTTTCCGCGCAGGTCACTTTTTGACAGTATTCTGTAAACCAAATGAAAAATCCCCCATTTTTAACATATTTATCACAAATCCCCGAAAAAGCCCTGCAGACCCCGTTCTGCAAGGCTTTTTTTGCGGGCAGCCTGTGGAAAAACTTGTGGAATGTGGGGAAAACTTTAGGTCGCTAAACCGCGAAAAATGCCATAATTTAGGTGTTATGTAAACGGATATTCTGTCCACCTGCCTGAGATTGACAGGGCCATAAAAATTTGGTAACATAATAAAAAATCTAATCGAGGATGTTTTATGGAAAACTATTTGCGCCCCCGGCTGACGGAAGACAAAGTGAAGGCGATTTCCAGTTTGGGACTTGCCCATGTGGGTGACGGGGTTTTTGAACTGCTGTGCCGAAGCCTGCTGTGTGTTCAGGGCAAGACCACTGTGAAAAATTTGCACAAGAATACAGTGGGGTTTGTGAATGCGCCGGCCCAGGCCAAATTTGCCGACTGCATTTTGCCCCACTTGACGGAAAGAGAGCAGGATTACTATCGCCGGGGCAAGAACACCCATACCCATGCTGCCCCCGGTGCGGCCACCCGGCAGGAGTATGCCAAAGCCACCGGGTTGGAGGCCCTTTTTGGAGCGCTCTACCTTTTGGGGGAGCAGGAACGGGTGAACGAACTGTTCAAGATAGGAATGGAGGAACTGTATGGCCTTTGATGCTTGCTTTTTAGGGGCTGTATTGAAAGAAATCCAGGATAAGGCTTTGGGCGGCCGAATTGAGAAAATTCACCAGCCTGCCCGGGATAGCATCCTGGTACAACTGCGTTGTGACGGTGGCCGGTATAAACTGCTTTTTGGCATCAGCCCGGCAAGTCCCCGGCTTTATTTGACAGAGGCCAGCCCGGAAAATCCTGCCCAGCCCCCTATGTTTTGTATGTTTTTGCGAAAACACCTGTCCGGCGGACGGCTGATTAAGGTAAGTCAACTTCCAATGGAGCGGGTGGCGGAGTTTACATTTTCCTGTATTTCCGAACTGGGCGACCCGGTGGAGCGGCGGTTGGTGGCAGAACTGATGGGCAGAACCTGCAATCTGTATTTACTGGATGAAACAGGCCGAATTTTGGACTGCCTGCGGCGAATTGGCTTTGATGAAACAGTCAAGCGGCCTGCGCTGCCCGGTCTTTACTATCAAAGCCCGGAGCCGGTTGAAAAATACAACCCTTCCCAAATGGAACTACCTGACTGGGAAGACCTTTGCGCCCAGCCCGGCCCGGATTTGCTTTGTGAGAGGTTAATGGAAAAGGTGGGGGGCCTTTCTATGCTGGTGTGCCGGGAAGCGGCACTGGCAGTGGGCGGGGATACCGATGCCCGGATGGAGAATTTGGAAAATGCTCCGGAAAAACTCAATACTTTTTTCCGTACCCATTTGGAAAACCCCGGCCCTTATTATTATGCCGATAACCGGGGCAACTGGAAGCAGTTTGCCTTTTGCCCCATTTACCAGTATGGCCAATGCCAAAAGGCGGAAGATTTTACTGCCCTCTTAGACGGCTTCTATGTGGTGAAGGACCGCAAAGATGCCATGCACCAAAAGAGCCAGGCGGTACGAAAGACTGTTTCCAATCTGTGCCAGCGGATCGAACGGAAAATGGCCATCCAGGAAAAAGAACTGGAAGCCACCTATGATAGAGAGCGGCTGCGGCAGTTTGGGGATATTGTGACTGCCAACTTGCACCGCATCCAAAAGGGACAGCCTGTTTTGCAGGCAGAAGACTTTTATGATGAAAATATGGCACTGGTGGACATTCCCTTATCTGTTACCCTTTCCCCCCAGCAGAATGCGGCAAAGTACTATAAAGACTACACCCGGATGAAAAATGCGGAAAAGGAACTGAAGAACCAACTTTCTCTGGGGCAGGTGGAACGGCAATATCTGAAAAGCGTATTGGAAGAACTGGACCGGGCGGATACAGAAGCAGATTTGGAAGAAATCCGCCGGGAACTGCAGGAGGGCGGCTATCTGAAAAAAGAGAGCAGCCAAAAGCGGATGAAAACGGCCAAGAGCCAGCCTATGCGCTTTGTCTCTACTGACGGCTATCCCATTTATGTGGGTAGAAACAATCACCAAAATGAGGAACTGACTTTCCGTTTGGCGCGGAAGGACGATTTGTGGCTCCACGCCCAAAAGGTACACGGCTCCCACGTGATTATCGCCTGTGCAGGCAAGCAGCCCCCGGATAACACCATCACCCAGGCAGCCCAGTTGGCGGCCCATTACGCCGAAACCGCCGGCGGACAGAATGTGGCGGTGGATGTAACCCCTGTCAAGCAGGTAAAAAAGACCCCGGCAGGCAAGCCGGGCATGGTGATTTACCACACCTATAAAACGGTTATCGTCAATCCTTACCCGGATATTCGCCTTGATCCCTTGAATGCGGAATAAACAACGGCTGTCCCTTGGACAGCCGTTGTTTAGAGTGTCAAAAAAGTCGCCAACCGTCAAAAAGCAGGATGAAGCAATGACTTTTAATAAAGCCTTCCCCCTGGGGGGAAGGTGGCAAAAATCTTTGATTTTTGACGGATGAGGGGCAAAAAGCTTGCTGCGCAAGGCATTTTGACTTACTGCGCAACTCGCCCCTCTCGAGTATCCACATACACTTCGGGGCCGAGTTGCTTGTCTTGCCGCCTTTAGTGACCTCTGCCAGTC
>JAZNZO010000060.1:0-35917 GCA_045594945.1 Faecousia sp. | reverse complement strand
AAAAAATAATCCCCGTCCATAAAGGGACGAAGGATTTCCTCCGCGGTACCACCCACGATTCGCCATACGGCGCACTTTTCGGTGCAAACACACCTGAGACTTTTAACGCAGTCACCCGGCACACTCTACTAATGTTCAAGTTGCAGCTCCCGAGAGAAGGCCCTATATGACATCCAAGCGGCTTACACTGTCCCGCTTTCGCTGTTAGGGATGGTTCCCATACAAGACGGCTCGTTCATAGCTTTTACATATTGCAAGAATAATAACACGGTTTCTCATTTTTTGCAAGTATTATTTGTTAATTTATTTGAAAAGCCAAGATTGTCCGGTAAAATATTTCATAATCATATTTCATTTTGCCAAACATAAATTGTCATGTAAGACAAGGTGGGGTAGGAGTGATGATATGAAACGCTTTCCAATGCTAATATTATTCGTATTACTACTTGCAGGTTGTGGCAAAACGGACAAGAATATGGATCGTGCGCTTGTATTTCGGCAAAATCTTCTGCAACAGAGTGGGTGTTGTTTTGAATGCAATATATCAGCCGATTATAGTGATGTTCTGTATCAATTTTCCCTTAACTGCAATGTGGACAACAGTGGAAATGTAACCTTTACGGTCACCAAGCCGGAAGCAATCGCCGGAATTACAGGAACGATTTCCACTACGGGTGGTAAAATCAAATTTGATGACAGCGTGCTGGCATTTCCCATTTTATCAGAAGACCTACCAACACCGCTTAGCGCACCCTGGCTGCTGATAACAGCCCTAAGAAGTGGATATATACGAACTTGTGATGTTGAAAACGGCAAGATGTCCCTGACCGTTGCAGATACATATGAAGAGGATGCTATCCTACTGAATACACAATTTGATGAACAAGATAGACCAATATATTGTGAACTTATCTGGAAAGGCAGACGAATTTTGTCAATGCAGATTAACTCCTTTACTTATCTGTAACAAACTGTCGTTTTCACCATAGAATACATTGCTATACGCATCGTATAAAACTCTATGTACGTGGAATACTATTTGCACCGCGTTACATAGAAGCAGTTGTAGCGTGAGCAATGTTTTCTTCGGAGTGTGAAAGAATGGAAGGGACAGTCAGACGGGGAGATATATTCTATGCAGACCTTTCACCGGTAATCGGTAGTGAACAAGGTGGTACACGCCCTGTTTTAATCATACAAAACGATACCGGCAACAAGCATTCTCCCACTGTTATTGCGGCTGCGATAACCAGTCAAACAGGAAAAGCCCGTCTTCCCACACATATCAATATCACCGGTGGCAGTGTGGGACTTAGTAAGGATTCAATTATCTTGCTTGAGCAGGTACGGACAATTGATAAGCGTAGGTTGCGTGAGCATATGGGTAAATTGGATGATGGCACAATGGCCTTGGTTGACGATGCCATTTTAGTCAGCTTTGGACTGAATGGCGGACGCCTTATATGAATGCAGCACCTCCATATTGCATAAAATGCAGTATGGAGGTGCTGTTATGTTTCCTATATATTATGGGAGCAGGGAATGGGGTAATGCTACCTTGGAAATTCAGGGCCTATACTATAGAATTCTCTGTAAATGCAATATACCAACAGATGCTGTCTGTACAATTCACTTACAAACGAAAGGAAATGATATCAATTTAGGTACATGCATAAGGGTAGGAAATCAATACATAATTGATACAAAAATCCCAATCAAACACGTGCAAAAAAATGATCTAAAATTCTGTATCCTCAAAAAAAACGCAGAAAGCAGCTCGGAATTTATCCCAATTGAAGAAAACAGTCCATTTCCTAATTTACAAAGATTAGATAAAGCCAGAATGCGCCGACAGGATGGTCGTGCAGGAATCGTGTTTATAGAGTAATTTCAACAGACACTGGACAGTGGTCAGAGCCAAAAACCTGTGAATGAATTGAAGCTTCGCAAATTCTGTCTTGTAATCGATTGGAAACAATAAAATAATCAATACGCCAACCTGCGTTGTTTTTTCTTGCCTGGAACATATAGCTCCACCAGGAATAAGCGCCGGCAAGATCAGGATATAAATAGCGGAAGGTATCGGTAAAGCCTCTGTCCAAAAGTTTTCCAAATGCTGTGCGTTCTTCATCGGTGAATCCTGCACTTTGTCGATTGGAAGAAGGATTTTTAAGATCAATTTCCTTATGAGCTACATTTAAGTCACCGCAAAGAACCACCGGTTTCTGACTATCTAATTTAGAAAGATACTGGGCAAAAGCCTCCTCCCACTGCAATCGGTAGGGAAGGCGCGCTAATTCTCTTTGTGAATTGGGTGTATAGCAGGTTATTAGGTAGAATTCTTCAAATTCCAGAGTGATCACCCGGCCTTCATCATCCATTTCATCGATGCCTATTCCATAAAAAACGTGGATAGGCTCTATTTTACTGAAGATAGCAGTGCCGGAGTAGCCTTTCTTCTGCGCATAATTCCAGTATTGAAAATACCCAGGTAAATCGAGCGAAATTTGGTTTTCTTGCAATTTTGTTTCCTGTAAACAGAAAATGTCTGCATCGGCTTCCTTGAAAAAATCAAGGAAGCCTTTTTGTACGCAGGCGCGAAGGCCATTTACATTCCAGCTAATCAATTTCATTATAGAACCTCACTGTGGGGATGAATAGGTAGTATTCTCATCAGAAAACAGAAAACTGTCTTTAGTAAAGGTTTTGTAGGTGCTACCATCGATAAACGTGCCATTTGGAATAAGCAGTACTACAGGAGCAGAAGTGTTCTCAAATGCTGTTTGAACAAGGCAAGCGATTGCAAGGGATAGTTTTTCGAGGGGGAGTCTGTCGAACTGCTCGCTTAAATGCAGGGTCAGTACGTTTCCGTCTCGCTTTACATCCAAAATTTTGCTTCCCTCGGGGAACGGGTTATATAGAGCATCACTCTCTGGCCCTTCAAAATATGCATTGAGTAAACCTATAAGATCATCTGCAAAAGAAGCGCCCTCTCGTTCTTCTTTCCCAAAAACCTCCTTGCCATTTACATGGTCTATGGTTTTTTCACAATAATAGAAAGTTACGGGAGTTGCAAATGTGCTCTTGTTTGTGCAGCCAAATAGAGTAAGCAAGAGAACAATGCATAGAATAAACGCAGCGATTTTCATTGTTCCTCCACCTCCATATCAAAGACAGGAAAGGTGACAGTAAATGTAGTACCAACATTTTCCTGGCTTGTCACCGAAATGGTTCCGTCATTTCTTTCCACCATTGTTTTTACGATAGAAAGGCCTAAGCCACTGCCGCCGGATTGTCGGGATCGTGCTTTATCTACCCGGAAAAAGCGTTCAAAAACTCTGTCGATTGCTTCCTCCGGTATTCCCATTCCCGTATCAGTCACTTCCAATACGGCGTCATCTTCAATGCGTGTTAGTTTCAATGTTAGGCTTCCGCCTCTTTGATTGTATTTGATGCCGTTTTCAGCCAGATTAAATAGAATTTGATACAAATCATCTTCAATAATGAGAATACTGCAATCTTGATCCACCACCACTTTTACACGAATGTCTTTTTCCTTTGCAATTGCAAAGACCATCCGGGCAACTTTTTCCATAGTAGGCTCAATCCATGTAATCTCGCGGTCTTTTCTGCTGTCGTCCTCTGCCTTTGTTAAAGAAAGCAGTTTTTGTGTCATGCGTGTCAGCCGGTCTGCTTCGTTACCAATATCTCCAACAAACTCTCTAACAGTTTCCATATCCAAATCATTTTGTAAAATGGAGTCAGAAAGCAATTTAATAGAGGCAAGAGGTGTTTTTAGTTCGTGAGAAGCATCCGATACAAACTGCCGCCTTGTTTCTTCCGAGGCGCGGAGAATCTCAACTAAGTCATTAAATTCATCGCCTAAAGCAGTTAGTTCGTCATTTCCGCCAACGCGCACCTTCTTTGTGTAATCACCGGTGCGAATAGAACCGATAGAGTCAGTTAATGTGCGCATTCTGCGGCTGTATGCACGGGAGAATATAAGCGAGAAAATAACTAAAAGCACCTCAAGAATAATTGTAACCGTGAGGGTGCTGCGTTGCTGGTATTGCATAACTGCGCCTTGCTGTATGTCATATTCCACGATATAAACACTACCAACAATTGTGCTGCCGTTCATAATAGGGCAGGCCGCCTTGGAGAGCATAGAAGCGCCCTTATACTTCCATGTAAATACATCGTTTCCTCTAAGTGCGTCTACAACCTCAGGCAGCATAACATATCTGCCAATCGCTTTCATCTGGGGGAGAGAATCGTAGATACCCATTCCTGATTTATCTGTTACAACAATCCTGCTAACACGCAGATTGCCTAAAGAGTTGACAGCTCTTGAAACAGTGCTGTGGTTCAGAACATCCAATTCGGAAATTTCCACTGCAACCAACTGGCAACGTTCAAGCATATAGGATTCTTTTCCGCTGTAGAAAATCGATTGATTGGTCTTAGAGGAATAGATATTCAGGAATAGCAGTGCAGCAAAGGTTAAGGCAATATACAAAACTGCATAGCGAAAGTGGGAGCCTGTATATCGAATAATCTTCTTAATGTTATTTTCTGAAGTAATAGCCAACGCCCCATTTCGTCATAATGTATTGCGGATCTGCCGGGTTCTCTTCTAATTTTTCCCGCAGTCTGCGAATGTGTACATCAACAGTGCGGATATCGCTGCGATACTCATATGCCCAAAGGGCATCCAAAAGGGCCTCACGGGAATATACTCTGTTTGCATTCCGCATAAGCAGTTCAATAACATCAAACTCCTTGGCGGTTAATTCAACGAGAACACCGTCTTTGTATGCGTTTCTCCCGTCCGGATCAAGACTGATTTTACCAATTTGAAACAGTTGCGTCTGTGCGGCAACATGAGCTTGGCTGCGCCGTAATAGTGCGCGAACACGTGCTTTCAATTCCAAAATATTAAAGGGCTTCGTAAGGTAATCGTCAGCCCCGTGCTCAAAGCCCATCAGTTTGTCCATATCGTCTGTCTTTGCAGTTAACATGATAATGGGCACCTGAGAAAACTCGCGAATGCGGGTGCAAGCTTCTAAACCATCCATTTCCGGCATCATCACATCCAGGATAATAAGGTCCGGCTCCTGGCTTTGTGCTGCATAGACCGCTTCCAAGCCATTGCTGCCTGTTATGACTTCATATCCTTCGTTCTGTAAGTTCAAGCGGATGCCCTTAACAAGTAGGGCTTCATCATCGACAACCAGAATTTTCATATTAACCTCCTACCGTTATATACGGCCGCAATTCTTCGATGGTAGTATAACTGAAGCCGTCCACATAAATTAAGTCTTCTATGCGAGTAAAATTACCGAATTCATCCCGGAATTCGATGATTTTTGTAGCCTTCGTGTTTCCAATACCCGGGAGCAATGTCAAATCCGATTTGCTTGCTGTGTTAATGTTCACTTTGCCAAGCTCTGTCGGTTTTTGTACCGGTGCAGTATCAGAAGCTACATTACCGGAAAAAGGGTTCAGTGTAACCATTGTCCCTGTGGAGTTTCTTCCAATAAAAATCCCCGCCACAAGGGCTACAAAAACCATTGTTGTTGTCAAAAGTATGTATAGAGATTTTCTCAAAGGGTTCACCTCCGGATTGACTACAGCCTCAAAAACTGATATAATACATTGCAATTATACACGATATTTTTCTTTTGTACAAGTGTTACAGATTTATTTGGGGTGGAAATATGAAGTTTACGAAGGGATTTGTCAAAGTGCTATGTTTCCTGCTGGCCTTATTTTTGGTTAGCAGTCCTACATTTGTACTTGCTGAGCAAGATATTGACTATTCTGTTTCAAATGGCTGTCATAGCCTTGATGGTGTAAACCCACTTTTGGGCTCCGGCGATTTTACCAACACTCAGTCGGCAATTTTATATGAAGCTAATACCGAAACGCTTTTGTTCTCCTGCAATCCTGATTTAAGAATGTCGCCTTCAAGTCTTACAAAACTGGTCACTGCCATTGTAGCGATTGAACAGGCTGACATAACCGAACTGGTAGTTGCAGATGCATTGACTTTAAGCACCATTCCCTGGGATGCGGTATCTGCAGGAATTCAAGAAGGGGAAGAAATGTCCCTTCTCAACCTTCTTTATTGCATGCTTGTTGGTTCAGGTAACGATGCCGCCGCTGTTATTGCAGTGCATATTGATGGCACAATGGAGAAATTTGCCCAGCGAATGAACACCTTTGTGGCATCCATTGGCTGTACAAACTCTAACTTTACAAACCCTCACGGTCTGCACGATGACGACCAGTATACAACCGCCCGCGATGTGGCAAAAATTCTGGCGTATGCAACCAAAAACGAAACATTCACCGAACTAATCAGTGCAAAAGATTATACTGTTCCTGCAACGAACAAAAAGTCGGAGCGATATTTAATAACAAATAACTACCTCATTAGTCGCAGTACTATGAGTTTATACTATGACTCCAGAGTGACCGGTGGACGAACAGGCGCAGCAAACGATGGTACCCGTTGTTTAGCTGCAACAGCACAAAAGGGATCAATGAGCTTAATTAGTGTCGTGCTTGGTTGCAAAAACATTTATGGTCCTGGTGGGTCTATCAGCACCTTCGGCGGATTCCCCGAAACAACGGCGTTACTTGATATGGGCTTTCAAGGGCTTCGTTCCGTACAGGTGTTTTATCCGGGGCAGGTCTTAAAGCAATATCCTTTGGCCAACGCAGATTCAAATCTTTTCATTGGTGTGCAGAATTCAAGCAAAACCGTCCTTCCCAGCGGCATAGATAATGATGATCTGCGATATGTATTTCAGGAAACAGGCACAATGGCTGCTCCGATTGAGCAAGGTGCGCCTTTTGGGATTGTAAATGTTTACTATGGCTCAAATTGTATTGCCTCTGCGCCCTTATTTGCCCTTAATAAAGTGAATATTATTGAAGATGATGTGATTACTGACCGAGAGCAGAATCCAAATGACGGCCTTACAGCCGGCGTTGTTTTAGCAGTTGTTGCAGCTGTTTTCATTATTGTTCTCATCTTCCTTCGTTATAGTAAAAAGTTCACGAAAATTATTGGTAAAAAACAGCGCAGAAGGAGAAGAGTGTAATGGATCTGCAGGAATTGGAAAGAAAATGTAAATCTTGCAATAATTGTCGCCTGTGCCAAAGCCGGACGAACCTCGTATTTGGTGTTGGAAATCCGGAGGCAGACATTATGTTTATTGGAGAAGGTCCGGGTGAGCAGGAAGATCTGCAAGGGGAGCCTTTTGTAGGACCTGCCGGAAAATTTCTCGATGAAATGCTCTCCATTATTGACTTGGACAGAAGCAAAATTTATATTGCCAACATTGTTAAATGCCGTCCGCCAATGAACAGAGACCCTGCAGATGATGAACAGGATGCCTGTATTGGCTATTTACATGAGCAAATCCGCTTGATAAATCCAAAGATAGTTATCTGTCTTGGAAGGATCGCCGCGAAGCGGATAATGTATCCCGATTTTAAGATCACTCAATCGCACGGCGACTGGATGTGCATTGATGGTGTGTGGCATATGGCAATATATCATCCCTCTGCCTTATTACGGGACGTACATAAGCGCCCGGACACCTTCTACGATCTTCTTTCTATCCGAAAGAAGCTGAAAGAAGTGCATGCAAAATTGTAAAAAAGATGGCTTCAATGGAAGCCATCTTTTTTATCCTCATAGTCGAGGACTTCTTTCGCAATATAAATGGGCCGCTGCTTTGTTTGCTCGAAAGTTCTGCCAACATACTCACCAATGACACCAATGCATAGAAGTTGCATACCACCAAGGAAAAGAATTAGCACGATGATTGTTGCATAGCCGGGGATGTCAATGCCCGAAATCAATTTTTGCAAAACAACAAAAACAAGATAGGCAAGAGCAGCAATGGCTGTCATTGTGCCAAGGAACGTAGCCATTTTTAGCGGTTTGGTTGAATAACCAATCATGCCATCGATGGCATAATTTATCAGTTTACGAAATCCCCATTTACTTTTTCCTGCATTTCGTTTGCTCGCTTGATAGGGAATGTAACAAGTTTCAAAACCTACCCAAGCAAAAATGCCTTTGGAAAATCTGTGGTATTCACCCAACTCCAATATGCTTTCCACTACACTGCGGCGCATCGTACGGAAATCACTGGCATCATGCTTTAGATTTACACTTGCAAGACGGTTAATTATTCGGTAAAAGCCTGTCTTGAACAAGGAGATCAGTTTGTTCTCTTTTCTGCCATCTTGGTATGCAGTAACCACGTCGTATTCCGGAGTGTCGTCTAAAATAGCAACCATCTGTCGGACAATTTCCGGTCTTTGCTGAAGGTCGCCATCAATAATACACACATAATCGCCCTTTGCGTGCTGCAAGCCAGCATAGATACCCGATTCCTTCCCGAAATTCCGAGAAAAACTGACTACCTTAACTGGGCATCGTTGCTCTTTATAGATCTTTTTCATATTATGCAGTGTAGCATCGCTGCTCCCATCATCCACAAAGACGATTTCATACGCATAGCCACAATCGGAAAAAGCTTCTATGACAGCATTTTGAAAAGGCATCACATTTTCTGCTTCATTGTAGCAGGGGACAACTAAGGAAAGTTTCATTTGCGCATTCCTCCTGTTCATAAGTTTATTATATAAAGAAATTCAGTATAGTCAAGATAGGGCCTAAATTTAGAAATTTGTTGACATTATGGACATTCTATGATATTTTTAGTACGTTAAATGCAGAGAAGGGGAGTTTCTGTCCGATCATTCCTTTCAGAGAGTATGTGGCAGGTGAAAACATACAGGATGCTGTCAGATTGTCGCCCCGGAGCAAGCCTTTTGAATGCAGTAGGGAGGCTCGGGTATGCCCGTTATAGCATTCGAGTGCCCATTCAAGGGAATTCAGGTGGTACCACGGAATGTATATTCCGCCCTGAGCGTAAGCTCGGGGCGTCTTTTATTTGAAAAGGAGATGTTCCTATGTTAAAAGAGCTTCCGAAAGTGTATGAGCCGCAGCAAGTAGAACAAGAAATCTACCAGATGTGGGAAAAGGGCGGTCATTTTAAGCCCAATAGAGGCGCTGATGCCAAGCCCTTTACCATTGTTATGCCCCCTCCGAATGTTACAGGTCAACTGCATATGGGCCATGCAATGGACGCAACCTTGCAGGATACCCTAATTCGTTATAAGCGTATGCAGGGTTATAATGCGCTTTGGGTTCCGGGTGTGGATCACGCCGGCATTGCCACCCAAATCAAGGTGGAAGAAGAATTACGCAAGGAAGGCTTAACCCGGTATGACCTGGGTCGTGAAAAATTCCTTGAGCGTGTTTGGGACTGGAAGCATAAGTATGGCAACCGTATCGTGCAGCAGCAAAAGAAACTTGGCGCTTCCTGTGATTGGGACCGTGCCCGTTTTACAATGGATGAAGGCTGCTCCAAAGCCGTTCGGGAAGTGTTTGTTTCTCTTTACGAAAAGGATCTGATTTACAAGGGCAGCCGCATTATTAACTGGTGTCCCAACTGCGTAACCGCTCTTTCCGATGCAGAAGTCGAATATGTGGATAAGCCCGGCCATTTGTGGCATATCCGCTATCCTTTGGCAGACGGTACAGGCGAAGTTGTTGTTGCTACTACCCGTCCTGAAACAATGCTGGGTGATACCGGTGTTTGCGTAAATCCGGAAGATGAACGCTATACCCATATTGTTGGCAAGAAGGTTATTCTTCCGCTGGTCAACAAGGAGATCCCTATTGTTGCTGACAGCTACGCAGAAATGGACTTTGGTACCGGCTGTGTAAAGATGACCCCTGCCCATGACCCCAATGACTTTGAAGTAGGCCTGCGTCACAACCTGGAAGTTATCCGCGTGCTGGATGATAATGGCGTAGTAAATGCCTTTGGCGGCAAATATGAAGGTCTTGATCGCTATGAAGCCAGAAAGCAGATTGTTGCAGATCTGGAAGCCCAGGGTTATTTGGTTAAAGTGGACGATCACGGTCACAATGTTGGCACCTGTTACCGTTGCCACAACGATGTGGAGCCCATTATTTCTGCTCAGTGGTTCGTTAAAATGAAGCCTTTGGCTGAAGAAGCAATCCGGGTTGTAAAAGAAGGGGAGACCAAGTTCGTTCCCGAAAGGTTCAGCAAGACCTACCTGAACTGGATGGAAAATGTTCGTGACTGGTGCATTTCCCGTCAGCTTTGGTGGGGCCACCAAATTCCTGCCTGGACCTGTGCAGACTGTGGACATTTAACTGTTTCCCGGGAAGATGCTATCTGCTGTGAAAAGTGCGGCAGCAAGAATATTGAGCGGGACCCCGATGTGCTGGATACTTGGTTCTCATCTGCCCTGTGGCCTTTCGAAACATTAGGCTGGCCCGAAAACACCGAAGATTTGAGCTATTTTTATCCCACTGACGTGCTTGTAACCGGCTATGATATCATTTTCTTCTGGGTTGCAAGAATGATCTTCTCCGGCTGTGAGCATATGAATAAGACACCTTTCCACACCGTTCTTATTCATGGCCTGGTTCGTGATGACAAGGGCCGCAAGATGTCTAAGAGTCTTGGTAATGGCATTGATCCTTTGGAAATGATTGAAAAGTACGGCTGCGATGCCCTCCGCATGAATATGATTACCGGTAACTCTCCCGGAAATGATATGCGTTTCTATGTGGAGAGGTGCGAAGCTATGCGTAACTTTGCAAACAAGCTTTGGAATGCAAGCCGCTATGTTCTGATGAATCTGAAGGAAGATGCAAAGAATTGTCTGCCTGATGAAAACCTTTTGACAACTGCCGATAAGTGGGTTCTTTCCAAACTGAATAATCTCATCCGTGAAGTTACTGAAAATTTGGATAAGTATGAACTGGGTGTCGCTATCCAGAAGGTTTATGACTTCCTTTGGGATACCTACTGTGACTGGTATATCGAACTGACGAAGGCAAGACTGTATAGTGACGATGAAACTCAAAAGAACACCGCTCTTCAGGTGCTTGTCTATGTGCTGGATCAAACATTGCGGCTTTTGCATCCCTTTATGCCCTTCATTACGGAGGAAATTTGGCAAAGTCTGCCCCACGATGAAGAAGCTCTGATTGTTGCAAAATGGCCTGAATTCAGAGAGAGTCTGCAATTTTCTAAAGAGGAAGCCGAAATGGAATCTGTAATGGATGCCATCCGTGCCATCCGCAATAGAAGAGCAGAGATGAATGTACCTCCCTCAAGAAAAGCAGCATTGTTCGTTCTTTCCTCTAAGTCTCATATGTATAAAGAAGGGGAAGGTTTTATTCAGCGGCTTGCCTATGCAGAAAATGTGACTATCCTCGACAGAGAACCGGAAAACATTGATGGTATGGTATGCTGCACAACCGCAGATGCAAAGCTGTATATTCCTATGGGTGAACTTGTTGACGTTGCAAAGGAACTGGAACGCATTGACAAAGAGCTCGAAAAAGCAAGGAAGAATTTAGCAATGTTGGAAGGCAAACTCTCCAATGAAAACTTTGTCGCAAGAGCGCCTCAGAATGTTGTTGATGCGGAAAGAGAAAAAGCCGCAAAAGCAAAAGATCTGATTGTTCAATTGGAAGAAAGTGCTGCAGCACTTAAGAAACTGTAAATTCAAATAATGGCGTGCAAACTTTTCGTTTGCACGCCATTATTTTATACCCGATTGCGACTGCAAAGTGCAAATTTAGTTTTCTATACTAATATAGCAAATCACGAAAGGAGGTACAAAAATGCAATTAACGAGTTTTCTGCAGGATGGGAAACTAACAATCATCCTGACAGGAGAGATAGACCACCACAGGGCGAAGCAGTACATACAAACGATTACCGCAAAAATAGAGGCATATACGCCTCAAATTTGTGTGCTTGACTTCCAGGATGTTACCTTTATGGATTCTTCCGGAATTGCGGTTGTAATCAACGCTTTGCGGCAAATAAACAGAATGGAAGGAAAACTAATTTTATCCGGAATTCAAAGTCAACCGCGAAAAGTGTTCAGGACATCCGGGCTGGATAAACTGGTGGAAATTAAGGAGGGAGTATTATGAAATTCGATAACTATATGATCTTGGAATTTCCAAGCAAAAGCACCAATGAAGCATTTGCCCGTAGTGCAGTCGCAGCATTTGCTGCACAGATGGATCCCACATTGGAAGAATTGGGAGATATTCGCACGGCTGTTTCTGAAGCGGTTACAAATTGTATCGTTCATGCTTATCCTGACGGATATGGACTGATTACAATGCGGTGCAGAATTCTGAAAGACGGGATGTTAGACATCGTGATTAAAGACAAAGGCGTTGGTATCACCGATTTAGAGCAAGCAAAAAGACCGACATTTACCACCGGCGGCTGTGAGCGAAGCGGAATGGGGTTTACCATTATGGAAAGTTTTATGACATCCTTTCAGGTAACTTCAAAAGTCGGAAAGGGTACAACTGTACATATGCGCCGTAAAATTCAAAGAAAGAAATGAGTAAGACCGAAGAGCTTATCCGACTTGCGCAGTCCGGCGATCAGCAAGCAAAAGAAACGCTCCTTACTGAAAATGCAGGCCTTATCTGGTCGATTACAAAGCGTTATTTCGGTCGGGGGACAGATACGGAAGATTTATATCAACTGGGGTGCTTGGGCTTTTTAAAGGCTGTGGAAGGATTTGATGGAGCATACGGAACACAATTTTCCACTTATGCCGTCCCCAAAATATCCGGAGAAATCAGACGCTTTTTACGTGATGATGGCTCTGTGAAAGTATCGCGGGTGCTTAAAGAACGGGCATTCACGGTCAGCGCAGCAAGAAATAAACTGGTACACGCACTTGGACGGGAGCCAACCCTTTCAGAAATTTCAGATCTTACCGGCATTAGTCTGGAAGATATTGCAGAGGCCGAAACTGCAACAGCAACCACAGAATCCATGCAATGCGCCATAGGGGATGAGGGGTTTTCCCTTGAAATGATATTAGCTGACCCCAAAACTGAAGATGTGCTGCTTGAGCATCTTTCATTGCAACAGGCAATAGGAAATCTACCGGAAAGGGAAGGGACAGTAATTAAAATGCGATATTATCACGGCCTTACACAGGCCAGGGTCGCAAGTGTATTGAATGTTAGCCAGGTGCAGGTTTCCAGAATAGAAAAGAGAGCGTTGTCACGGTTGAAAGAATGGTTAAAATGTAGATATTAACACTTTACCTTTGGCAAAAAATCGGTTAAAATAGAGGTATCCATATCAAGAGGTGCATTATGACAGACACTTGGATTAACCGATTTATAGCCGCAAGACGGCGTTACATAGAGAGTCAATTTGCAAACCTAAATCCGGAGCAAAGAAAGGCCGTTATGACAACGGACGGCCCCTTACTGCTCTTGGCCGGTGCTGGCAGCGGAAAGACGACCGTTCTTATAAATCGGATTGCAAACCTTATTCGTTTTGGTTGCGGCAGTGACAGTATGCTTGTCCCCGATACCGTAACAGAAGACGATGTCCTTTTCTTAGAGCAACTATCTGCTGGCGCCACAGCAAACGAGCGGGCGCGGGCGGACTATCTTTGCGCCGTAGAGCCGGTATTGCCTTGGAATATTATTGCGATTACTTTCACAAATAAAGCAGCAAATGAACTAAAAGAGCGGCTTTGTGACATCCTGGGAGATGAAGGGCAAAATGTTTGGGCTATGACATTCCATAGCGCCTGTTGCCGCATTCTTCGCAGAGACATTGATCGGCTTGGTTATTCCACTTCCTTCACCATTTATGACACCGCTGACAGTGAGCGGATCATGAAGGAAATCATTAAAGATATGGGCCTTGATGATAAAGCCTTTCCTGCAAAGATGGCATTGTCTATTATCAGCCGGGAGAAAGACCGCATGGTAGGTCCTGACGAGATGATGGAAAATGTGAAAGTTGCACAGGATATGCGTCTATACCATGTGGCACGGGCTTATAAGCGCTACCAAACCAAGCTGAAAGAAAACGATGCCCTGGATTTTGATGATATCATCTTTAAGACAGTAGAGTTGTTCCAAAACAACGAAGATGTACTTCATTTTTATCAAAAAAAGTTTCGCTATGTTTTGGTTGACGAATATCAGGACACCAACCATATGCAGTATTTGCTCACTTCCATGCTTGCAGGCTATCATGAGAATATCTGTGTGGTTGGCGATGATGACCAGAGCATCTATCGTTTTCGTGGCGCCACAATTGAAAACATTTTAGACTTTGAAAAGCAGTATAAAGGTTCTAAAGTAATTCGCCTGGAGCAAAATTATCGTTCCACACAGTCCATTCTCAGCGCTGCTAACGAAGTGATATCTCACAACATAGGCAGAAAAGGTAAGAATCTTTGGACAAACAATGGGCAAGGGAGTCCTATTACCGTTTATGAGGCTGCTGATGAGGGTGCAGAGGCATCCTATGTTGCCGGTCAAATTCTTGCCAGCCACAATAAAGACGGCTTTAAGAGCAACGCCATCCTTTATAGAACCAATGCGCAATCTAATGCATTGGAATATGCTTTTAAGCGGAATGGTATTCCTTATCGTGTGATTGGTGGAACCCGCTTCTTCGACCGGGCAGAAGTAAAGGATATGCTTGCATATTTGTGTATCATTCACAATCGCAATGATGACCTTCGCCTTACAAGGATTATCAATAATCCCCCAAGGGGGATAGGACCAAAAGCGCTGGAATCTGCCCAACGTATGGCCCAGGCTGAAGGTTGTGGACTTTACGAAGTAATTAACGATCCATACTCCTATGGGCCTTTGGAAAAACTGGCCGGAAAATTCCTGGCATTTACAAAGATTATAGAGGAATTGGCTGCGTTGTTAGAAGAGGGCATGTCCTTAACGGAATTTTATGACCAGGTCTTAATCCGCACTGGGTATGTTCAGATGTTGGAGGATAAACCGACCGAGGAAAATAAGACCCGGTTGGAGAACGTAAAGGAATTGAAATCCAGCATCGCTTCCTATTTACAAAATGCGGAAGTACCTTCCTTGGCAGGTTTTTTGGAGGAGATTGCACTTTATACGGACATTGAGCAATACAACGATTCTGACGACGCTGTGGTTATGATGACAATGCACTCTGCGAAGGGTCTCGAATTTCCCAATGTATATTTGGTCGGATTTGAGGATGGACTGTTCCCAGGCACCCGCGCCATCGGGGATCGGGAGGAGATGGAAGAAGAACGCAGACTTTGCTATGTTGCCATTACCCGCGCAAAGAAGAATTTAACCATCTCCCACGCTCGCCAAAGAATGCTATACGGTCGAACCACCCCCGGCATGCAGTCCCGGTTCTTAAAGGAAATCCCTGACGACTTAACTGTGAAGAAAGGCAGTTTCATTTCTGCTTATTCGGCAGCAGGCCGCTATTCGCACTTTAATGATGAGCCCTATACACATAGCAAGCCTGCCAATTATGTGCCTAAAATTCCTACAGCAACAAGTCAGTCTGCCAACAAAGCACACGGCATTGTGCTGAATAAGGGAGATATGGTACAACACACGGCATTTGGCAAGGGCATGGTGCTCAGTGTTTTGAAAATGGGTGGGGACGCTATGCTGGAAATTGCATTTGACAAAATCGGCACGAAGAAATTAATGCTTAATGCCGCATCCTCCCATCTTAAAAAGCTGTCATAATATTCACTTTAGCACATATACTCCTGCGGGGGGATATTATGAAAAGATCCATTCGCAGGTTTATAGCCCTTATTATTCTAATCTGTGTGATATTTACTGCTGGATTCTTTCATTTTCGGTCAACGTATCAGGAGGCTATCTGCGCCCTATCCGAAACACAGGTCAAAAACAGCACCTCTGATCTTATCAATGACGCCATCGACAGGCAAATCGAAACTGGGAATATTCAATACGATCGGATGGTCTACTTTGAGAAGGATATTAACGGTCGCATTACTGCTCTTAAAACGAATATGAGCGAGGTAAACCGGCTGAAAACAGATGTAATCAATATTATTAATGATGACATTCTTGCCTTGGATACAACTGATTTAGGAATTCCCTTTGGCAGCATTTTCCTGCCGGAATTTCTTTCCGGCAGAGGTCCACAAATTCCTGTAAATATTCTGTCAATCCGAAATTCCGAAGCAACATTTTCGAGCAGTTTCACTCAGGCGGGCATCAATCAAACACTTCACCAACTGATTATGGAAATCAGTGTGGATGTTACCGTACTTGTTTTGGGACAAACCAACAGTTTTACTGTTGCCAGTCAAGTTGTAGTAGCACAAACAATTATTGTAGGCACAGTACCGGATACATACTTTCAAAACGGAGGAACCTATGGAAACGAAAGATAGAATCATAGAACTTACCCGGTTATTAAACCAGGCAAACTATAAGTATTATGTGCTGGATAACCCGGATATGCCTGACTTTGAATATGACCGGTTACTCCGTGAATTGGAGAATCTGGAGGCTGCAAATCCTCAATATATTCAGCCCGATTCTCCTACCCTCCGTGTAGGTGGCCAGGCGCTGAGTAAATTTGAAAAAGTCAATCATCCGGTGCCTCTTATGAGTCTGCAGGATGTGTTTTCCGTCGAAGAATTAAATGAGTTTCTTGACAAAATTCACGCTGCCTATCCAGACGCTTCATTTACTGTTGAACCCAAAATTGACGGACTCTCTGTGGCATTGGAATACGAAAACGGCGTATTTGTCCGGGGAGCAACTCGCGGCGACGGTGTAGTGGGCGAGGATGTGACGGAGAACTTAAAGACTATCCGTTCCATTCCAATGGTGCTCAATGACGCACCTCCTCGGCTGATTGTTCGCGGTGAAGTCTATATGCCGAAAAAAAGTTTTGAAAAACTGAATGAAAAGCAGGAAGAAGAGGGCAAGCCGCTATTTGCAAACCCCAGAAATGCCGCAGCAGGCTCCTTAAGGCAGTTAAACCCCCAAATCGTTGCTCAGAGAGGATTAGATATTCTTATCTTTAATGTCCAGCTGGCAGAGGGCGTGACCTTCACGCACCACAGTCAATCTCTGGACTATTTGAAGAAATTGCAGTTTAAGGTTGTCCCGTTTGCATTGCTGAATTCAAAGGAATTGATAGATGGGGAAGTTGCCTCTATCAACGAAAATAGAGAGCAATTACCATGCGATATTGATGGCGCTGTTATTAAAGTAGATGACCTGAAATTGCGTGAAGAATTGGGCTCCACCGCAAAGTTTCCCCGTTGGGCTGCAGCCTACAAGTACCCTCCGGAAATTAAGCCAACTTTGGTAGAAGACATTGTGGTGCAGGTAGGCAGAACCGGTGTTCTTACCCCAAAAGCCGTTGTAAAGGCTGTTCGGTTGGCTGGAACAACCGTTACAAATGCCACTCTTCATAACCAGGACTTTATTTCTGAACGGGATATTCGTATTGGAGATACTGTCTTAATTCGCAAAGCAGGGGAAATTATTCCTGAAATTTTAGAAGTAGACTTCTCTAAGCGGCCCGGTAATACCACACCATATATCCTTCCGCATGTATGCCCCGTATGCGGTGCTCAAACCCAGAAGGACGAAGACGGTGCATTCTTAAGATGCACCGGAGCAGAATGTCCCGCCCAACTATCCCGCAACATTTCCCATTTTGTTAGTCGGGATGCAATGGACGTTGACGGACTGGGCAGTGCTATTGTGGAAAGTTTAATTGATAAGGGCCTTCTGCGATCTCCTGCAGATATCTATTATTTAACCTTTAACGACTTAAAAGGTCTATGGCAAAGCGGTGAGGTTGTCGCGAGAAAACTGCTGAACGCTATTGATGATAGCAAGGGCAGGGACCTGGCAAAATTAATCTACGCACTCGGCATCCGTCAAGTTGGTGAAAAGACTGCTAAAGTTTTAGCATCTACATTTGGCAGTATGGATGCGCTTATGGATGCATCTGCTGAATCACTGATGGAAGTACCTGATATTGGGGAAATCACTGCAGGATTTATTGCCCAATGGTTTGCGCAATCACAATCCCAGCATATGATTGAACGTTTAAGAAATGCTGGCGTTAATTTCCAATCCCTACGTATGGTTACTGATACCCGCTTTGCGGGACTGACCTTTGTTCTAACCGGGGCGCTTAGTATGTTCACTCGGGAGGAAGCCACTGAGAAGATCGAGTTGTTCGGTGGTAAGGTTTCAGGTTCTGTATCTAAGAAAACAAGTTTTGTTGTGGTAGGGGAGAATGCCGGTTCCAAAGAACGAAAGGCACGGGAATTGGGCATACCGATCCTTACTGAGGAAGAATTTCTTCTTAAAATCCAATAAATTAGTTCCGGAAAGCATTGCTTTCCGGAGCTTTTTACAGGCTAAAATCTTCTTCATTATATTTGGAAAAGTCCAGTGCTTTTGCACGTGGGGGTATACGCTTGCAAGGGTCATACTGAAATTTTCTGCACGAACTGTAAGATGGGCGAACGCCTTTTTTTATGCAAAGAAGCTGCTCCTCATTTATCTTAGTTGCATATTGACAGTAACTGCATGAACGCGGCATTTTCTTTCGAAAAAGCACATTATCGCCCCCTTTCTGTAAAGATTATACTACAACTTTCTTTAGAATGCTACTGTAATTTTCCAAAGAAACAACAAAATTGGAAGGATAATAAATGACTGTAAAATTTTGCCTATGAAATACCACTTAAGAGACAATGTTCTTGCCACACTTTTTGTCTGAAAATTTACACATAAGCCGCCAAAACTTAATAGTACACCGCACAAAAGATAACGCAGTAGATTAGATTCTATGTATTGCAAACGAACACAACCATTTGATAATTCTAATATCCCGGCAATGCCTGCGTTCCATTGAATGGGAAGCAAATGTAAAAACCACTTGTCCGCAACCGAAAGAAGAGCCCGGAACAGTACAACCCAACCTGCAATTTTAGCGCAAATACGAATGGTATTCTCCAGACTTTCCGTTACAGTAAGTTCTTTTCCGGATTGCAAGCGACATTGTTCTTTGCTCTTTCCCGGAAGTAGTATTCCAACGCTCAGCGCTGAAAGGATTTGCCCCAACCATAAAAACCAGCACAATCGAATATCTCTAAGAATACCCCCAACCATCCCAAATATGAAGCTTGGACCTGCATTGTTGCAAAATCCCAACAGACGCTGTCCGTCCTTTTTTGTGATTGCGCCTTGTTCATAAGCATTTGCAACGCATTGAGCGCCGACAGGGTATCCACCGCATAACCCCAAAATAAGCAAATTACCGCTTCCCAAGGGCATACCACATAGTTTTTCCAGTGGCCGCAGAGACAGCAATTTATTTGAGGAAAATTTACTGCTAAACAAGCCACTTAAAAAAATGAACGGAAACAGGGATGGCACAACTACAAATATGGCCACTTTCACTCCTTCAATTGTTCCGTTGACCAATGTTTGCGCATCAAAAAGTGCGTATCCAAATATAAACATATAGATTACAGCTGCCATCATATTTGCACCTCATAAGAACGTATGCAATACTGGGCAAATTCATCACCAGTAAACATAGACTTTTAATAAAGGGGGTGCCCAAATGAGTAGGTTGCCAAAAGCTGTAAAGAAGATTGCCACAGACGAACTGATTGGTGAGAGCCTTCCAAGGAGGTCAATTATCGAATTATGCAGTGACTGCCGGTTATATGTGGAACGACATCTGGGTGTATATGAGTATAGTGATGTAGAAATTCACGTTGGCGTACATTTTGGTAAGGTTATCATTCGCGGCGGTTGCTTAAAACTGGCCAGCATGTCAAAAGAGAGTTTGGTTATCACAGGGCAAATACAATGCGTAGAACTGGTAAGGGGATAGTAAATGCAATTTGTGGACAAATTTGACGGTATTGCTTTTATGCGAATCACATCCGCATATCCCGTTGGCGCTTTGCAGAAACTGCAGGATTCGGGAATCTGTATCTACGATGTGTCGGCTCCCGATGCATTTACTATTTGTTTCAGTGCAAGACGAAAGGACATTCCTATGATTACCCGCATTTGCGAAAAGAGGGGAGACCGGGTAGATATTGAAGGATGGACAGGGTATATTTTCTATATTCTTCGAATTATCAGACGTCCTGTATTCTTAATTGGGTTGTTGCTGTGGCTGATCATCGCGCTTTGGATACCAAAAAGAATTCTCTTTGTTACCGTTTCCGGTGCAGAACAATTATCGGATGCGTATGTTTTAGAAGCCGCAGCTGACTGTGGCATTCATATGGGTGCATCCGCCAAGGATGTCCGAAGTGAGGAAATCAAAAATGCCCTGCTATCAAAAATTCCAAACTTACAGTGGGCAGGTGTAAATACATCCGGGTGCATCGCCACCATTTGTATCAGAGAAAAAAGAATAGAAGATACATCCCCTCCAAGAATAGCAATAACAGACATTTTGTCAACGCAGGATGCTGTCGTTAGGGATATGACAGTTCATGCCGGTACAGCCCTGTGCAAACCTGGGCAAGCAGTTAAGAAGGGCCAGGCACTCATTTCATGTTATAGAGATAACGGTCAAATTTTAGAATTTACAGGTGCCAGTGGGGAAGTTTATGGAGAAACAAAGCGCCAGTTATTAGCCATAACCCCATTGAAAGTACTCAAAAGGACACGCATTCTTAATGAGACAACAAACTTCTATGTTGTTATCGGAAAAAAATCAATAAAATTTCAGAAAGATAGTGGAATTTTGGATGATAGTTGTGTTAAAATGTATGAAGTGAAAGAATGCATATTGCCTGGAGGATTTGCGCTGCCTATATTCTTCGTCAAAGAGTATGTATACCAATATGCATTAGAGCCTGTTACTCTGGAGGATAAGGACTGCAGTTGGCTCAATACTTATGTAGATTCCTATCTTAAAAATAATTTGGTGGCCGGTAGTATAGTTTCTAAGGCAGCAAACGAAGAAATTACTGATGAACTTTTTTATGTGCATAGTTCATATGACTGCAGGGAAATGATAGCAAATTACGAATGCAAGGAGAAAGCAGAACACAATGGGGAAAACAATTGAGAGAATTGTAAATGCAGACAGAGTTGAAGATCTGATTGCAGTTTTTGGCTCCTTTGATGAAAATATTCGGCATATTGAGGATGCCCTTGGCGTCACTATTGCAAACAGGGGGACTGACCTGAAAATCACAGGGGATGAAGAGTCCACACAAAAGGCAGTTCACACTTTAGAAGGTCTCTTATCCTTAGCGGCAAAAGGGGAGGAGATTGACGAGCAGCGGGTTCGCTATCTTATTACCCTTGTGCAAGAAGGTAATGAGGCACAGGTACAACAAATTGCGAAAGATGTTGTTTGTATCACCGCAAAGGGCAAGCCCATCAAAGCGAAGACTGTCGGTCAGCAGAATTACATGCGGGCCATTTCTAAAAATACTGTCACCATTGGCGTTGGACCTGCCGGCACAGGCAAGACATACCTTGCCGTTGCTGCGGCAGTGGCTGCTTTCCGTGAGAGAACTGTAAACCGCATCATACTCACACGGCCTGCTGTTGAGGCTGGCGAACGGCTTGGGTTTTTGCCTGGAGACCTGCAAAACAAGGTAGATCCCTATCTGCGCCCTTTGTACGATGCCCTGTACGATATGTTAGGTCCGGAAACATTCCAGAAGTACCAGGAACGGGGCTCAATCGAAGTAGCGCCCCTGGCATATATGCGTGGCCGCACATTGGACGATAGTTTTATCATTCTTGATGAAGCACAGAACACGACAAAAGAGCAAATGAAGATGTTCCTTACCCGGTTAGGCTTTGGATCCAAAATTGTGATTACAGGTGATGTCACGCAAATTGACCTGCCTTCAGACAAAACATCCGGACTGAAGGATGCTATTCGTGTACTGCAGAATGTGGACGATATTGCTATCTGTCGGCTTACATCTGCTGACGTTGTGCGGCATGCCCTTGTTCAGAAGATCATCAACGCCTATGAATCCGCCGATAAACGGGCAGAAGAGAAGAAACCCATACGATCTGCAAGCGGTCGTTATCAGAGGAAGAAAACAAATGAGCAACATAAAAATTAACTTAACATTTCAGTGCCGAACATTGCAAAGAATATCCGTAGCGAACATCGTGCGTAAATGCATTCGGGCAACCTTCCGGGATGAAGGGATAACAGCCCCACTGGAAATCAACGTGCTTATTACAGACGATGATACCATTCGTTCCATTAATGCGGCAAACCGAAATATCGACAAGGCAACAGATGTTCTGAGTTTTCCTATGTTCAATTTGATTGCAGGTAATCCCCCGAAAGACTGGACAGACTACCTTGATCCTGATACCGGCCTTTGCCCCTTAGGGGATATGGCCATATCGCTCGAACGGGCGAAAGAGCAGGCTCTTTCCTTCGGACATAGCCTAAAAAGGGAAGTGGGTTACCTTACCATCCATTCCATGCTTCATCTTTTGGGGTACGACCATCTTGATGAAGGGCCTCAAAAGGCACAAATGCGCGCAAGAGAAGAGGCCATTGCCAAAAAAATCCCCGGCATGGAACGCACATAAGAGAGGAAATTACTATGGCAACAAAAACCGCTATGATTACCATTGCAGGGCGGCCCAATGTGGGCAAGTCCACCCTTACAAACTATCTTGTTGGCGAAAAAATCGCCATCGTATCCAACAAACCTCAGACCACCCGTAACCGTATTTGCGGCATTGTAACCAGAGATAACACCCAGTTTGTTTTTATCGACACCCCCGGCTTCCATAAGCCCAGAACAAAATTGGGCGATTATATGGTGGGAGTTACAAAAGAGTCCATCGCAGATGTGGATATGACCATCCTAATGGTCGAGCCTATTGCCTCTGTTGGTCCGCAGGAAGAAAGCCTTATTGCCCAACTTGCAACTAAAAATTGCCCGGTTGTATTGGTTATCAACAAAATCGACAGCATTGAAAAAGAAAACCTGCTTGCTGTTATCGACACCTATGCAAAAGCCGGCAATTTTGAAGCCATTATTCCCATAAGTGCAAAAACAGGCGATGGCGTTGAACAATTGCTTGCAATTTGTGACAAGTACGCCGTAGAAGGCCCTTTTCTCTATGAGGATGATATGACTACTGATCAGCCGGAACGGCAGGTTATGGCTGAGATCATTCGCGAGAAACTTTTGTGGACGTTAGATAGGGAAGTGCCTCACGGCACTGCCGTCGAAATCACAAAGTTCACTGAAAGAGACAATGGCATTATTGACATTGATGCCACAATTTACTGTGAAAAATCCAGTCATAAAGGAATTATTATCGGTAAAAAAGGTGAAATGCTTAAGAAAATCTCCAGTATGGCAAGAGCCGATTGTGAACGTTTTATGGGCACAAAAGTCTTCTTGACAACTTGGGTCCGCGTTAAAGAAAACTGGCGTGACAGCGATTTTCTTGTTCGTAACTTTGGTTACAGAGAATAATTACCAAGACTAAAATACCATCCCTCTGTAAACCCTAATTTTGGAGGGATGAAAATGAAATCCAGAGAACTTTGGCAGGCGTGTCTGGATACCGGAGCGCCGGAATTTTATTTGCTTTATAGCAAGGCGCGGGAAGCGGAGGCAAACTATGTATTTAACAATTCAGGGACTTGTGTTACGGGTCACCAACTATAATGATACAGATGCTCTGCTCACTGTGCTGACCCAGGACAGGGGAAAAATAACAGTAAAGGCACGGGGGCTGCGTAGAAAAAACAGCCCCCTGACTGCGCCCTGCCAACTTTTGAGTTATGCAGCATTTACTCTCTTTGAAAATAAGGGATACTATACAATCAACGAAGCATCTGTCATTGAACTGTTCCACCCTTTGCGCAAAGACCTGCAAAAACTCTCTTTAGCTACATATTTTGCACAGGTAGCCGATGTGATGTCCCAGGAAGATATACCAAATCCGCAACTCCTATCTTTACTTTTGAATTGTCTATATGGGCTTTGCAAACTGCCTGTTCCTCAGTCACAGGTTAAGGCCGTCTTTGAATTGCGTATTGCCGTGCTGGGTGGTTATGCTCCGGACTTGCAGGGCTGTTTCTATTGCCAGTGCGACAATCCTGATCGTTTTAATCTGTCCCAAGGTCATTTAGAGTGCAGCCGGTGCAGTGGGAATCAGGACGGCATCCGTCTACCGGTGTTTCCCGGTACATTGGACGCTATGCGCTATATTTCAAACTGTGATTCCAAGAAGCTATTTTCCTTTGTCCTTGGCGACGAGGCGCTTGAACAGCTTTCTCAGGTAACAGAAAGCTATCTTGCTGTCCAACTTGAACGTGGTTTTTCTACTCTGGATTTTTATAAAACACTATTTATTTAGCAATATTAGGAGATAGGTATGCCTACACTATACGAAAAGTCTCTAATAAAACTGGAACTAGACCAAATCCTTTCCCGACTGGCGGACTGCGCAGGTTCTGCCGACGGAAAGGCTGCCTGTTTACAGTTGCGTCCTGTTTCAGATTTAGAAGATGTACAGATACTTTTGGACGAAACGGCCGCAGCATGGGATCTGAGCGCCCGTAAGGGCTATCCTCACTTTTCTGGCATTAGCGATATTTCGGCATCTCTGGATAGAGCGCACAAGGGTGGCTCTCTGCATCCAAAGGAACTACTTGCCATAGGACAGATTTTGCGGACAACGAGAAACGTTCGCGCGTATATCGCAGATGATGAAAAGCCAACCGTTTTAGATCCGTTGTTTAAGGCGTTAACACCCAATAAGTATTTAGAAGATAAGATATTAGGTGCAATCCTTTCTGAGGAAGAGATTGCGGACAATGCAAGTCCTGCTCTTGCAGATATTCGTCGCCATATGCGCATCCAAAGCGGTAAAATTAAGGACTCTCTGCAAAAAGTAATTTCTTCACCTGCATATTCCAAGTATCTTCGCGAGCCTATTATTACCATCCGTCAAGGGCGATATGTTGTTCCTGTAAAGAGCGAATGTAAAAACGATGTGCCCGGTCTTGTACACGATGTCTCGGCAACCGGTTCTACATACTTTGTAGAACCTATGTCTGCAGTGAATGCAAACAACGCACTCAAAGAACTGGAAATCAAGGAACAAAAAGAAATTGAGCGGATATTAGCGGAGTTATCTGCCGATGTTGCCGGTTACCGTGAGTCACTTTTACTCGATTATGACATTCTTGTAAAACTGGATGTTCTATTCGCAAAGGCCAAATTAGCCTACCGTATGGGTGCCCATGCACCCATGATGAATGATCAGGGCAGAGTTGTGCTGCGCAACGCCAAGCACCCTTTAATTGATCCAGCAAAAGTCGTTCCTATTTCTTTGCATTTAGGAACAGATTTTGATACGATGATCATCACCGGCCCTAACACCGGTGGTAAAACTGTCACCTTGAAAACCGTCGGCCTACTGACGCTTATGGCGGAGTGCGGACTGCATATCCCGGCAGGTGATGGGAGTCAACTGTCTACTTTTGATGCTATTTTGGCTGACATTGGTGATGAGCAGTCCATTGCCCAAAGCCTGTCTACCTTCTCAAGCCATATGCGCACTATAGTCGACGTGGTTGCACAATGTGACAACCGTACACTCATTTTATTTGATGAGTTGGGGGCAGGTACAGACCCTGCGGAGGGCGCCGCTCTTGCAATCTCCCTGATTGAATTTTGCCGCACTATGGGCGCTACAGTTATGGCAACAACCCACTATGCAGAATTAAAACTGTATGCCATGCGCACAGCCGGCGTTATCAATGCCAGTTGCGAATTTGATGTAGAAACATTACAGCCCACTTATAAGTTACTCATTGGTGTCCCAGGTAAATCCAACGCCTTTGCAATATCCCGCAAATTGGGGCTTTCTGAAGATATCTTAAAGAAAGCTGCCGACCTTGTAAGTCAAAACGATAAGGATTTTGAAGATGTGCTCACCCAATTAGAGCAGCAAAGGCAGCAGATGGAAGCAGCAAAGTTGGAAGCACAACGCTTGCAGGCACAAACGCAAAGAGCAAAGGAGCAGTCCGAACAATATGCCCTGCAGCTTCAAAAAGAAAAAGAAATTGCCTTGCAAAAAGCGCGGGAAGAGGCACAACGCATCATCGAAGAAGCAAGAAGAACAGCCAATGCAGCCACCGATGAAATTAAGGCAATTCGTAAACAACTTGTTGAATCTGCGGATGTGGATGGTATTAATCAGCGGCAAAGTGCATTGCGAAAAAGCCTAAATGAAGCGGAAGAACGATTGCTCGCATCCAGAAAACCCAAGGAACGTCCTGCGCCCACACGGGATATTTTGATAGGGGATACAGTTGAACTTCTGAAACTTGGCACAAAAGCCAACGTTATTGCGATTAAAAAAGATGGCACCTATGAATTGCAAGCAGGCATTTTGAAGATGACCGCAAAGGCTGATGAAATCTATTTGTTGGAAGAGAAGCCTGCACTTCTCAAAAAGCAACCAAGACCTGCCCACTCCGGTCGTGAAATGAAAATGCAAGCAATGAACCACGAAGTTGATCTTCGGGGAATGGATAGCATTGAGGCAATCTCCGTTCTCGAGCTGTATATGGACGAAGCTATGCGCAGTAACTTGCCATCTGTGCGGATTATTCATGGTAAGGGCACCGGCACTCTGCGTGCTGCGGTCCATCAAAGTTTGAAGAAAAACAAGCATATTAAGTCCTTCCGTCTTGGTCTGTATGGAGAAGGGGAGGATGGCGTTACAATTGCAGAATTTAAGTAACGCATTTACTTGGAATTTTCTGGGAAATCGGTTGACTTTTTCAGCATATTTGGTATCATACTAATAGAATGACATATGCCTACGGGCATTGAATTTAAGGAGTTAATTATGATTAGTAAGGAAATTGTGGTAAGATGTGAATCTGGACTGCATAATAAGCAAGCCACCTACTTTGTTCAGAAGGCAAATGAATTTGATTGCAGCATCTACCTGGAATCCGAAAATCGGAAAATGAACGCGAAGAGCTTACTGGGAATTATGTCCCTGGGTATCATTACCGGTGCCACTGTCACTTTAAGTGCTGACGGTAGGGATGCTGAGGATGCAATTAAATCCCTTGAGGCTCTGCTTCTTCGTGATGTATACTAATCTGTAGAGACTTACCGCCTCAATGCACATTCGGGCATTGAGGCGGCTTTTTGGTATAATTTATGGATATGGAACGATTAAAACAAAAAGCGCTGAGTCTGCCATATAGTCCCGGTGTTTATCTGATGAAGGATAAAACAGGCCAGGTAATCTATGTTGGCAAAGCTAAGAAACTCAAAAACAGAGTAACCCAGTATTTCCAGGATACCGCATCTCATTCTCCTAAGACAAGAAAAATGGTTAGTCTTGTGGATGATTTTGATGTTATCGTTGCAGATAGTGAATTTGAAGCCCTTGTACTTGAATGCTCACTGATTAAGCGCCATAGTCCCAAGTATAACATTCTTCTAAAAGATGACAAGGGGTATCCCTATGTGCGTCTAAGTGTAAAAGATGCATATCCGGAACTGACAATGGTAAGCAGAATTGCAAATGATGGCGCTCAGTATTATGGTCCTTTTGGCAGCAGAGGTGTAACTCAGGATATCCTGGAAAGTATTCGGCATATTCTGCATCTTCCCAGCTGCTCTAAAAAGTTTCCAAAGGATATCGGGAAAGATCGGGTGTGTTTGCACTACCATATGAATCAATGTGATGGTTGGTGTCAGAAACCAGATATGCAGGCTGCTTTCGCAGAACGAATGGGGCAAGCAAAGGATCTTCTATCAGGAAATTTTAACAAAGTAGCAGAAGAGCTTAAAAAGCAAATGGCAGCTTGTTCTGAAGACTTGAATTTTGAGTTAGCTGCTCAATTAAGAGATCGCTATAAGGCAATCCTTAGCCTGGGTCAAAAACAACTTGTAACCGCCGGCAGACCGGCAGATACAGATGTAATTGGCTATGCAGAAACAGAGACAAAGGCTTGTTTCACTGTTTTGCATTTCCATCAAGGAAACTTATTGGATAAGGAATACCAGGTACTTTCTCTGCCGGACGATAGAGAAGGGGCAGTCAGCACCCTTATCAATCAGTATTATCAATCCAGAGGATATGCACCTAAACGAATACTTCTGCCATTTCATCTGGAAGATCAAGCCGTTATGGAAGCGTTTATTTCCCGGGAAAACAATAAGAGGGTGCAGTTCCTTGTACCTAAGCGGGGTGAGAATGTAAAACTTGTTGCCCTTGCCGTAAAGAATGCGCAGGAAGAGGCAACGCGCATTACAAACAAGGAAGAACGTGCCAAAGGCGCCGTTACCTTGCTTGGGAAAATGCTAACAATCCCCGCTCCGGAGAGGATAGAATCCTTTGATATTTCTCATATATCCGGCTGCGACATTGTCGCTTCAATGGTTGTCTTTGAAGGTGGGAAGCCCAAGCATTCGGAGTATAAGCGCTTCAAACTGGAAAATATGGATGGGCAGGATGACTATGGCGCTATGAAGCAAGTACTACAACGCCGTTTTCTGCATTACTTGCAAAAGGACAAAGGATTTGATGTTCAGCCGGATCTACTATTAATTGATGGTGGCCAAAACCATGCTGCAGTGGCACTGGAGGTCTTGAAAGCCCTTTCTTTGTCCTTCCCGGTATTCGGTATGGTTAAGGATGATCGTCACCGTACACGGGCTTTGGTCACCGCTGACGGAAAAGAAATTCGTATTGATTCCAATCAAAGCATTTTTTCCTTTATTGGCAATATACAGGAAGAAACCCACCGGTTTGCTATCACATTCCATCGAAATCTTCGCAGCAAGAGGTTGCGTTATTCGGAATTAGATGGTATTGGCGGTGTGGGGCCGAAGCGCAAGCAAGATCTTTTGAAAAAGTTTTCTTCTATTAAGGCCATTTCTCAAGCAACACTACTGGAATTGGAACGGGTTGTACCAACAAATGTTGCACTGTCCATCTATCAACATTTTCACAATGAGGAGTAATCCATGCGAGTTATTAGCGGAAAAGCACGGGGTGTCAATCTGAAAACACCAACCGGTATGGCAACACGCCCAACTGCAGATCGAGTGAAGGAAGCAGTTTTCAGTATAATTCAATTTGACCTGCCGGGTGCCTGTGTGCTTGATTTATTTGGAGGAACCGGGCAATTGGGAATTGAAGCATTAAGCCGGGGCGCTAAAAATGCTGTGTTCGTAGATGAGCGGGAAGATGCATGTAAACTCATCAAAGAAAACTTAAAAAGAACCAAGTTAGAAGATCAGGGGCAAGTTTATCGTTCGGACTACAGTGCATTTTTGAAGAGTACTTCTAAAAAGTTTGACATTATCTTCCTTGATCCCCCATATGCAGAAGTTTTTTTAGAAAATTCGTTAAATTTAATAACACAAATTGACATTTTGCAATCTGGTGGTATAATAGTTACTGAACGACCTGTGGAAAAGGCACTTTTGTGGGATTTTCCCGGATATATTCGCTCAAAAGATTATAAATATGGCAAAACTTTAATTACGCTTTTCCGTAAGGACACATAAAGAAGGGGAGGGGCCATGAAGATTGCCATCTATCCGGGTAGTTTTGACCCGATCACCAGCGGTCATTTGAATATTATTCGCAGAGCTGCCAGTATTTTTGACAAGTTGATTGTTTGTGTTATGGTAAATAGCACGAAAAGGCCGATGTTTACCCGAGAAGAAAGGGTAGATATGATTCGTCAGGTAGTAGGGGATATCTCCAATGTAGAAGTGGATTCTTCTGATGAACTTTTGGCTGAATATGCAAAAAGAAGAGGCAGTTGTGTCATTGTCAAGGGCCTTAGGGCCGGTTCTGACTTTGAAAATGAGTTTCAAATGGCTCTTATTAACCACAAAATTAATCCCACATTAGATACAATGTTCTTAACTGCTGAACATCAGTATATGTATCTTAGTTCCAGCACTGTAAAAGAATTGGGAAACTATGATGTTGACCTTTCTGATTTTCTACCCCAGGAAATTGTACCCGTATTTAAGCAGCGCATCGCTGATATAAGTCAAGGAGGATAAAGAAAATGAACGAGCAAAACATTGAGCAGATTATTTCCGCATTATATGATATGGTCCAGGACGCCCGTGGATTGCCTCTTGGCGCCGATAAGTGCATCGTCGAAAGAGACAAGGTTTTGGATATGTTGGACGAAATTATCGGCCAAATGCCTGTTGAATTGAAGCAGGCACGCACGATCGTAGAGTCCCGTAACGAACTGATCGGCCAGGCCCGTCGCGAAGCTGAAAATCTGATTCGTGAGGCAAAGGAGAAGGCTGCTCAATTGGTAACAGAGGAAGCCATCTATGTGGAAACAAAGCGTCAGTGTCAGGAAATGGTTGCCCAGACCTATGCCCGTATGGCCGACCTCCGTAAAGTCAGCAACGATTACATGATTGATGCTCTGCAGAAGACCGAAGATTCTATTGCTGCATCTTTGGAAGATGTAAAGCAGACCCGCAACAAATTTATGGCACTGGTTGAAGCACAGGAAAAGCGTGCCGCTGCTGCCGAGAACGAAGAAGCGTAATGCACACAGAAAGACAGCTCAAAACACTTTTGAGCTGTCTTTTTAAGAATTGGAGGCGTGTTTATGAATTATTTAGATCGTTATACCTTTTGGTGCAATGCAGGGCTGCCGGAGGATGTTATGGCAGAACTCCGCAGCATTGCCAATGATGAAGAAGAATTAAAGGGCCGTTTTGGCAGTGACCTGCAATTTGGTACTGCCGGTATGCGCGGTGTTATGGGGGCTGGTAGCAATCGTTTGAATCGCTATACTGTCCGCAGAGCCGCCCAGGGTATGGCCGCTTGGCTCAATACCACCGATCTGCCTAAAAAGGCTGCAATTGGATATGACTCCCGTCACAATTCCCAACTGTTTGCAGAAGTGTGTGCTGTGGCATTTGCTGAAGCTGGCATCCAGGCCCATCTTTATGACCGTCTTGCACCCACCCCGATGCTTTCCTATGCTGTTAGAGAGCTGGGCTGTGGTTGTGGTATCGTCATTTCAGCCAGCCATAACAGTGGTATCTACAATGGCGTGAAGTGCTACGGTCCCGACGGTTGCCAGATGACGGATGAACCGGCAGCAATCGTTACAGCTATGATCGACAAAATTCCTTTCTTTGTACCGGAAGCAAAGTCTTTTAATGCATATCTTGCAAATGGATTGATTCAATATATTCCTCAATCTCTTTGGGATGCCTATTACGCTACTGTCCTGAATGAGGCTGTCGACCCTGATATGGTCCGCAATGCCGGCTTGAACGTAGTCTATACACCTCTGTGTGGTACCGGCAACGAGCCTGTACGGCATATTTTGAAAGACTTAAATGTAAATGTCCACATTGTTTCTTGCCAGGAAAAGCCCGATGGAGACTTCAAAACCTGTGAATATCCCAACCCCGAAACGGATGCGGCTTTGAATGAAAGCTACAAAGTAGCAAAGCAAGTGCCATGCGACGTAATTTTAGGCACCGACCCGGATGCAGACAGAGTAGCAATTGCTGTACCTGATGGTGAAGGATTCAAAAAGCTTAGCGGTAATGAGCTTGGTTGTCTGCTTCTTGACTATGTTCTGAAAGCACGCAGCGCAAAGAAAGATATTCCTGATGGCGCAATTACAGTTCGCAGTATCGTTTCTTCTCCCTTGGCAGACAAGATTGCCGATCACTACGGAGTAACAATGAAAGCCGTTCTCACCGGTTTTAAGTATATCGGCGGCGAAATCCTGGCTCTGGAAGAAAAAGGCGAGGAAAATAAGTATATTTTTGGTTTTGAAGAAAGCTGTGGCTACCTGAAAGGAACATACGCAAGAGATAAAGATGCCATTGTCGCATCCATGCTCGTATGTGAATTGGCTGCTTCTTTGAAAAAAGAAGGCCGCACCATTCTGGATGCTCTGAAAGAAGTTTACGACACTTACGGCATTTATCTTGCCTACGTTCAGAGCCTTGAATTAACCGGTGCAGATGCTATGGAAAAAGCCGCAAATCTGATGGCAGGCCTTCGCAACAATATGCCTGCAGCCATTGGTGGTGCTGCCGTTACTTGTGTAAAGGATTATCTTGCAAGAGAGCAAAAAAATATAGTAACAGGAGAAGTTACGCCCATCTACCTTCCTAAATCCAATGTATTGGAGTTTATCTTGGGTGATAATGGTAGTGTAATTGCCCGGCCTTCCGGCACAGAGCCCAAGGTGAAGTTCTACTATACTGCTGTAGCCACTACTGTTGCAGAAGCCCAAGCCCTGCTTGATGCAATGAAGGCGCAAATGTCCATTTAACTTGTGACTATAACCAAGACATCACAAACTGTGGTGTCTTGGTTATTTTTTTACTTATATAGCATAAAGTTAAGCAGGAAGGGGAGTGTTCAAATGAAGAAAACACGTTCTATGCGTAAGAAGGATACCGGCATAGCAGCACATATCACTGTAGGTGTTGTTCTATCGCTCATCAGTACATTCATATTTTCCATACTATTAACCATATTAGTCGAAAGAGAAGTTGTTTCAATCAAAAATGCTCCTATGTTTGTAATGGGCATTCATGCACTAAGCACCGTTATTGGATCCATGCTGGCTGTCTTTTTGGAGAAGGGGAGAATAGCCCTTGTTGCAGGCATAGTAACAGCAGGATATTTTCTCATACTGCTAAGTATCAATATGCTGATTTTCTCCTCCGGATTTGAAGGAATGGGACAATGTGTGCTTGCGAGTCTGGCTGGTGGTCTAATTTCAGTACTAATAAATATGAGAGGAAGCAAAAAAAGAAAATATAATATAAAAGTGCATTCTCGTTAATTTGTACAAAAGAGCACGGCAGGTAAGCATAATTTACCTTTCGCTATATTTACGCAAGATTTCTTGCATTACGATATGTTGTGTCTGTTGTTCGTTCTGTTGCCAATATCTTGATTTTGCCATCTATCATTCTTTCATCACAAACGAAGTTAACATAATTGTGTTTACATAAAAATTGGCATTATATACAAATTCAGCATCCACATCAGATTTTACCTTGAATTTTATTCGTTTTTGTAGTATATTAGTGAGGCTCACATTTCCTGAAATTGTGCAAATTTTCAACGGATTGCCCCACTATATATCCGTTTTTTGGTTTATTTTAGGGGAGGACATCCATTTGTATACCAAAAGAACATTTTTGAAGATGCAAAATATCACCATCAGCAAGCAATTTTACATAATTCTTGCATGGTGTTTTGGTTTATTTTTGGGTTTACATATTATTCCTGCTGTTTTGTTTGCAAATAATCGTATGTTGCTTGCAAACATTTCATACGAACGGAATTATAGTTTCCTGTTCCTTGTTTCGTTTGTTTATATTTGGGCATCTCATTATTCTATTCGACATAATAAGATGTTTATCCTCCCGATTTTATGCCTTGTCAAAGCCACTCTCTTGGGCTTTTCTATCTTCCTTATCGGATGCCGGTTTTCCTCCGGTGGCTGGCTTGCGCTATTACTTTTCTTGTTCAGTGATATAGTAAGTGCGTGTTTATTTCTTTGGTTCTGGTTGCAGAAGGGAACAGGGTACAGAAATGACCTTCGAAAGAATACAATTATTCTGTGTATTATTCTTCTTGCAGCCATTAGTATCGACCGTTTCATTCTTACACCTTTTCTGTATAAACTATTTTAGATATTATTTATTGGAGATCGTATTACATGTTGGATTTTATTAAGGCCTACGAGAATTACCTGTACAAGGTAAAGAAGGCATCCAACAACACTGTGTTTTCCTACATCCGGGATGTTCGTCAGTTTTCCGATTGGGCAAACGAAAACAATGTTGATTTGGTAGATGCCACACAACTGAATATTCGTAGTTACCTTGATCACTTAAAGGTGTTGGGAAAATCTGATTCTACGATCTCGCGGTCTATGGCAAGTCTTAAAAACTTTTATGCCTACCTTATCTCCGCCGGCTTTGTTGAGTCAACACCCGTTATGGAGATACATGTAGAAAGAGGAGAGAAAAAGTTACCTCAAATACTTACAAACAAGGAAATTGAACTTCTTTTAGCACAGCCTGTCTGTGTTGATGAAAAAGGCTACAGAGATAAAGCAATGTTGGAAGTTATGTATGCTACCGGCATTCGCGTTAGTGAGCTAATTGAACTTAACCTGGATGATGTAAACATTGAGGTTGGCGTAATCAAATGCGCAAACGCAAAAAAAGGCAGAGTTGTTCCACTGTATCCTGCTGCACTGAAAGCATTGAAAACATATATCAAAGACATTCGACACAGCATGGTGGCCGATCCAAGGGAACAGGCACTTTTTGTGAATGTAAATGGCGCTCGTATGAGTCGCCAGGGATTCTGGAAAATTCTAAAACATTATCAACAGTCAGCCGGTATTGAGAAAGAAATCACACCCCATACTCTGCGGCACAGTTTTGCAGTGCATTTATTGGAAAATGGCGCAGATATTGATTCATTGCAAGAGCTGATGGGACACTGTGATATTTCTTCTACTCAGATGTACACCCAAATGGTCAATCAAAAGATAAAATCTGTCTATAAAAAATGCCATCCAAAAGCATAATAAAGACCCCTCGACATTTTGTTGTCGAGGGGTTTCTTTTGGAAAGGGGGTTAGATACCAGTCATTGCTGCAAGAACTTCTACTTCCATTTTTTGGATTTTTCTTGTTAGGGCTAATCCTTCATCAATATCCACGTCTGTAAAACTGCCATTTTTGGTGCAGATAATTCTGTTTGTCTTACCGGAAAGAAGCATCTCTACAGCTAAGAATCCCATTTTAGTTGCATTTACACGATCGCGTCCAGTGGGGACGCCGCCTCTCTGGATATGTCCAAGAACGGTAACACGAGGGTCCAGATCCAGAGCATCTTTAATTTTTGCGGAGATCTCAGAGGCAGAGCCAGCGCCTTCTGCCACAACAATCATATAGTGAGTAAATCCATTAAATCGGGCTTGCCGAATTTTTTCAACAACGTCACGATTGAAATCAATATTCTCTTCCGGCACAAGGACAGCCGTTGCGCCAACTGCCAAGCCAACATACATAGCAAGATATCCGGCATTCCGTCCCATAACTTCAACAACAGAGCAACGCTCATGGGACTGCATTGTATCACGCAGTTTGTCAATGCACTCAATGGCAGTATTTGCGGCCGTGTCAAAGCCGATAGAATAGTTTGTACAGCTAATATCATTGTCAATGGTAGCAGGGATGCACACCACATTAACGCCGTACTTGGAGAGCGCTCTGGCACCACGAAAGGTGCCGTCACCGCCAATTGCGACAATCCCATCGAGTCCAAGGAATTTGCAGGTGGAAACTGCCTTTTTCTGGCCCTCTTCTGTCATAAATTCTTTACTGCGTGCTGTATACAGAATTGTGCCACCCCGGTTAATAATGTGAGAAATTTTCTTTTCATCCAAGTGCAGTACATCGCCATTGATCAGGCCGTTCCAGCCTCTGCGGATGCCATAGCACTCAATGCCGTGATATAGTGCGGTACGGACAACACTGCGCACACAGGCATTCATGCCGGGAGCATCACCGCCCGACGTGTGCACGGCAATTTTGCGAAACTGTTTGTTCATGGTAATTCCTCCGTTTGATACGATAGGCAAAGCCTGATTTTTTGCAATAGTCATCATTGGATTATTATAATATAGTCTTCGCAAAAAATCAAGAGTTCATGCACAATTTGTCGTTTTTCTCACAAATCTTGGTGAAATCGAGAAAAACGCAGCCCAAAAATCTCCAATCGTTGTGCGATTTTTCAGCGGCACTCGGGATACTTCTCACGCAGCCGGGCCAATACACGATAGAGCGCATGGCTGGCGGCACAAGTACGGATATACGCACGGTCGGCATGGGGATCAAGT
>JAZNZO010000059.1:0-14551 GCA_045594945.1 Faecousia sp. | reverse complement strand
AACCGTACTGGTCGGCCATTTGCCCGTGCCTTTATTAAGTATACGCCCACTTGGTCAAGAAGTTTTACTTCTGCAAAGCAGGCAGACCGTAAGAAGGTTGCCAAAATGAAGCAAATTCCTGTCCACGAATTGATCCAGGATAAGAATCTGCTGTTTGTAGATGACTCGATTGTTCGCGGCACGCAGTTACAGGAAACAGTTGATTTTCTCTACGAAAACGGCGCGAAGTCCGTGCATATGCGTTCTGCTTGTCCGCCCATTATGTACGGCTGCAAGTATTTGAATTTCTCCCGTTCTACCAGCGATATGGAACTAATTTCCCGCCGTACGATTGTAGAACTGGAAGGGGAGGAAGGCCTAAAGTATATTGATGAGTATGCTGATGGTAACACAGAGCGTGGCAAGGCAATGCGTAAGGCAATTTGCGAAAAGATGCACTTTGCATCCCTTGGCTTCCAAACCTTGGATGGCGTTGTAAATGCCATCGGATTGGATAAATGCAAACTTTGCACTTACTGCTGGAACGGCAAGGAAAAATAAAGGAGTTTACCTATGGTTGAAAAGAGTTATTCTGAAAGCTATGCCGCAGCCGGTGTGGATATCACAGCCGGGTACAGAGCGGTTGAATTGATGAAAAAGCATATTAATCGCACCAAGAATGAAGGCTGCCTGGACGATGTGGGCGGCTTCGGTGGTTGCTTTGGTTTGCCTGTTGCCGGCATGGAAGAACCTGTTTTAGTCTCCGGTACTGATGGATGCGGCACAAAGGTAAAACTGGCAATTTTGATGAATAAGCACGACACCATTGGCATTGACGCTGTTGCAATGTGCGTCAACGATATTATTTGCGTGGGCGCAAAGCCTCTGTTCTTCCTTGACTATATTGCTTGCGGTAAGAACATTCCCGAAAAAATTGCAGAAATTGTCGGCGGTGTTGCCGAAGGATGTGTTCAGTCCGGTGCTGCTTTGATTGGCGGTGAGACAGCTGAACACCCCGGTATGATGCCTGTTGATGAATATGACCTGGCAGGTTTTGCTGTCGGCATTGTGGACAAAAAGAAAATTCTCGACAATAAAAAGATGGCCGCCGGTGATGTGGTCATTGCGCTGCCTTCTACGGGCATTCATTCCAATGGATTCAGTTTGTGCCGTAAAGTATTTGATATCGACAATAACAACCCTGCTCTGTATGTTCCCCGTGAGGAATTGGGCGGAAAGACCACTGCGGAAGCGCTGCTGGTGCCTACCCGTATCTATGTAAAGCCAGTGCTTGCTTTGTTGGAAAAGGTTCATGTTAAGGGCATCTCCCACATCACAGGCGGTGGCTTCTATGAAAATATTCCTCGTTCTATTCCCGATGGTTTGGGAGCGGTAATTGAGCGCAGCGCAGTAAGGGTTCTGCCTATTTTTGACCTGATCGCCAAGACCGGTAATATTCCCGAACGGGATATGTTTAATACATACAATATGGGCGTTGGTATGAGCATTGTTGTTCCTGCTGATGAGGTGGACACGGCCATTGAGATTTTAAAATCTCATGGGGAAGATGCTTATGTTATTGGTTCTATCGTTGCTTCGGATGAGAAGATCACCATCGTTTAATTGAGGTGCTTTATGGATAAGGTCAGAATTGCCGTGCTGGTTTCCGGCGGCGGTACCAATCTGCAGGCCCTCTTGGATGCCCAAAGTGCAGGCATATTAAAGAGCGGAGAAATCAAACTTGTAATTTCCAATAACCCGAATGCTTATGCTTTGGAACGGGCAAAGAAGGCAGGGGTTGAAGGCAGGATAATCACGAAAAAAGAGGCAGGCACGCAAGCGGCATTTGAACACAATATTGTGCAGTTGCTTGAAGAAAAACAAATCGACTTGATTGTTTTGGCTGGCTTTATGTCCATACTGAGCGAAAATTTTACCAACCGGTATCCAGAGAGAATATTAAACGTGCATCCTTCTTTAATTCCTTCCTTCTGTGGTGCAGGATTTTACGGTCTGAAAGTTCACGAGGAAGCCCTCCGTTACGGCGTGAAGGTTACTGGTGCAACGGTGCATTTTGTTAATGAAATTCCCGACGGCGGTAGGATTATTCTGCAAAAGAGTGTTGCCATTCGTAAAGATGACACCCCCGAGACATTGCAGAAAAGAGTAATGGAGCAGGCGGAATGGAAAATCCTTCCCCGTGCTGTTGAAATGGTAAGTAAAAGATACAGAAAGTGAGAAGTATGGTTATGAATGTTTATGAAACCAAGACTATGGCTGAGCGCCTGGCTGGTAACTCCTATCCCGGTCGTGGTATCGTGCTGGGGGTTACGCCTGACGGTAAGAAGTCTGTTGCTGCCTATTTTATTATGGGTCGCAGTGTCAATAGCCGTAACCGCATTTTTGCGCTGGAGCCCGATGGCATCCGTACCGAAGCCCATGACCCAAGTTTGATGAAAGATCCCCACTTGATTATTTACCACCCTGTCCGTGAAGCAGGCTGCGGCCTTATCGTTACCAATGGTGACCAAACGGACACGATTTGGGAATATCTTGCTCGTGGTGAGAGCTGGGAGGCAGCGCTGCGCACCCGGATGTTTGAAGATGACGGCCCTAACTGGACACCCAGAATTTCCGGTTTGCTGGCAGGTGACGGCAGCTACAAAATGTCTATTCTGAAGTCTGCTGACCCGGAAGGCTCTGCTTGCGCCCGTTTCTTCTATGAGTATCCTGCAATAGCTGGTTTGGGCCACTTTATTCACACTTATGTGTGTGATGGCAATCCCGTTATCCCTACTTTCCAGGGAGAACCGGAGCGCGTTGACATTGATGGCGACATTGACGCATTTACCAATATGCTTTGGGAGAACCTTAACGCTGACAATAAGATTTCTTTGTTTGTACGCTATACTGATTTGACTACCGGAGAGTGCGAACAGAGAATTATTAATAAGCATCAATAAAAGGAGATAGTGAAAATGACTGAATTCGAACTAAAGTATGGCTGCAACCCCAATCAAAAGCCTGCTTCTTTATATATGCATGATGGTTCTGAACTTCCCATCACCATCTTAAATGGTCGTCCCGGTTATATTAACTTTATGGATGCATTGAATTCCTGGCAGCTTGTCAAGGAATTGAAGGAAGCTACCGGAATGCCTTGTGCTACATCTTTTAAGCATGTTTCTCCCACATCTGCTGCTGTTGGCAAGCCACTGTCTCCCGAACTGAAAAAAGCATGCTTTGTTGAGGATATTGCCGGTTTGGATGAGAACCCCCTTGCCTGCGCCTATGTTCGCGCTCGCGGCACTGACCGTATGTGCTCTTTCGGTGACTGGGTTGCATTGAGCGATGTTTGCGATGAACTTACCGCATCCCTGATTGCTCCTGAGGTTTCTGATGGTGTTATTGCTCCTGGTTATACCGAGGAGGCATTGGCAATTCTGAAAAATAAGCGCAAAGGCAGCTACAACATTGTAATGATAGATCCTAACTATGTTCCTGATGTACAGGAGAGAAAGCAGGTATTTGGCATTACTTTTGAGCAGGGCCGCAATAATTTTAAGATTGGCGAGCATCTGTTGGAGAACATCGTTACTGCAAACAAGGACCTGCCGGAGTCTGCTAAAATTGATTTGATTGTAGCATTGATTACGCTTAAATATACGCAGTCTAATTCTGTTTGTTATGCTGTGGACGGCCAAGCCATTGGTGTTGGCGCTGGTCAGCAAAGCCGTATCCACTGCACCAGACTTGCGGGTTCCAAGGCAGACACCTGGTTTCTGCGTCAACATCCTAAGACTTTGGCACTTAAGTTCCGGGACGATTTGGGGCGTGCAAACCGTGATAATACTATCGACGGATATATCAATGGCAATGAAGAAGATGTCTGTGCCGATGGCATTTGGCAGAACTACTTTACAAAGCAGCCTGAGCGGCTGACGGAAGAGGATAAGAAGTCCTGGTTGGCATCCCGCCAGGGTGTGGCGCTTGGCTCTGATGCTTTCTTCCCCTTCAGCGATAATATTAAACGTGCATACGCCTCTGGCGTAAAGTATATTGCAGAACCTGGCGGTTCTATTCGGGATGACTTGGTCATTGAAGAGTGTGACAAGAAGGGCATTGTGATGGCTTTCACCGGAATGCGTCTATTCCACCACTAAGTAAGTTACCAAAGGGGACAGCAATGCTGCCCCCTGTTGGTGCATTTATGACACCCCTCGAAAAGACAAGGAGGTAAATATGAAATTGCTTGTTGTAGGCGGCGGTGGTCGGGAACACGCCATTATCCGCTCATTGAAAACCAATCCAGAAGTGGAGACAATTTATGCGCTCCCCGGAAATGGAGGTATCGCTGCGGATGCGATTTGTGTCAGCATTAGTGCTACCGATATTGACGGTATTGTGAATTTTGCAAAAGAAAATGCAATTGATTATGCTGTTGTTGCACCGGATGACCCTCTGGTCCTTGGATGTGTAGACGCCCTTGAGGAAATTGGAGTTCCTTGTTTTGGCCCGAAAGCCAATGCGGCGATCATTGAAGGCAGCAAGGCGTTTGCAAAGGGCTTGATGAAAAAATATAACATCCCCACAGCGTCCTATGAAATTTTTACAGATTTGGAATCTGCCCTTGCATACCTGCAAACAGCACCAATTCCGACTGTTGTTAAGGCAGATGGATTGGCATTGGGGAAAGGTGTTATTATCGCACAAACACGCCAGGAAGCAATGGATGCTGTTACCGATATGATGGCCAATTCCAAGTTTGGCAAGAGTGGCAGTACTGTAGTTATCGAGGAATTTCTGACCGGCCCTGAAGTGTCTGTGCTTGCGTTTACCGATGGAAAAGTTGTCCGGCCTATGGTCTCCAGTATGGACCATAAGCGGGCAGGGGATAACGACACAGGCCTTAATACCGGCGGTATGGGCACAATCGCTCCCAACCCCTATTACACAGAGGACATTGCAAAACAGTGTATGAAGGAGATCTTTTTGCCCACTATCCGTGCAATGAAGAAAGAGGGGCGTACTTTTAAGGGCTGTTTGTATTTTGGATTGATGCTTACGCCTAATGGCCCTAAGGTTATTGAGTATAACTGCCGTTTCGGTGACCCTGAGACCCAGGTGGTTTTGCCCCTGCTGAAAAGTGATCTGCTTACCGTTATGCGTGCTTGTACCAATGGAACGCTGTCTAAGACGCCTGTTCGCTTTTCTAAGAAGTATGCATGTTGTGTGATTAAGGCATCTGCCGGTTATCCCGAAAGTTATAAAAAGGGTTACCGTCTTACAATGTCTGACCGTGCCGCAGCCCACACTTTTGTCGCCGGCGCAAGACTAAAAGATGGCAAGCTGATCACCTCCGGTGGACGTGTTACCGGTACAACTGCCGTACGCAGCTCCTTGGAAGAAGCTATCAGTGCTGCATACCGTCTTTCTGCCGGTGTGAAGTTTGCCAACGCCTATAGTCGTAGCGATATTGGTCAGCGGGCGTTGTTGGCGAAGAAATAACAGATCAGGAGGAGTTAACCCTATGGTTTATCGCATATTTGTTGAAAAGAAAGACGGTCTGGATAATGAGGCCAAAGGCCTTCTTAATGAAGCGAAGAATTTGTTGGGAATTGCGGGCATAGATAATGTTCGTCTCTTTAACCGCTATGATGCGGAGAATATTACCAAGGAACTCTTTGATTATGCTGTGAAGACTGTTTTTTCTGAGCCCCAGCTGGATAATATTTCTACCACCTTGGAACTGCCCAATGCCTATGTTTTTGCAGTAGAGGCGCTGCCGGGGCAGTTTGACCAGCGCGCGGACTCTGCCGCACAGTGTATCCAGATTATCTCCCAAGGCGAACGCCCCTTGATCCGCACCGCTAAGGTTTATGGTCTGTATGGTAAACTGAGCCCTGAGGATATCGCAGCCTTTAAAAAGCACGTAATTAATGCGGTTGAAAGCCGGGAGGCTGAACTGTCTGTGCCGGATACATTGGCTGTAAAGTATGCCTCTCCCGAAACTGTTGCCACAGTTACAGGCTTCATTTCCATGAAGGATGCGGAACTGGCTGCTTTGCTGGAAGAAAAGGGCCTGGCTATGGACCTGGATGACCTTAAGTTCCTGCAAACTTATTTTCGCGACGAGGAGCATCGCGATCCTACAATTACCGAAATTCGTGTGGTGGATACCTATTGGTCCGATCACTGCCGTCATACCACATTTTCAACCCATATTGATAATGTCCGCATTGATGACCCTGCTGTCCAGGCTGCCTATGACCGCTATTTGGCTGCCCGTGTAGAGGTGTACGGCGAAGAAAAGGCTGCTCTGCGCCCCCAGACACTGATGGATGTTGCAACCATTGGTACAAAAACCCTTAAGAAGCGCGGACTGCTTCCTGAATTAGATGAATCTGAAGAAATCAATGCCTGTTCTATCCACGTCAATGCCACTGTTAATGGCGAGGAGCAGGATTGGCTGCTGATGTTCAAGAATGAAACCCATAACCATCCCACCGAAATTGAACCTTTTGGCGGTGCTGCAACCTGTATTGGCGGTTGTATCCGTGACCCGCTGTCCGGTCGGGCCTATGTCCACCAGGCAATGCGTATCACCGGTGCAGGTGATCCCAGGAAGACAGTTTCTGAAACTCTGCCCGGCAAACTGCCGCAAAGAAAAATCTGTCAGACCGCTGCTGCAGGCTATTCCTCTTATGGCAATCAGATCGGTCTGGCTACCGGCCATGTTGCAGAAATGTATCACGATGGTTTTGTTGCTAAGCGTTTGGAGTGCGGCGCTGTGGTCGCTGCAGCGCCTGCATATAATGTTCGTCGCGAACGGCCTGCTGCCGGAGATGTGGTTGTTCTGCTGGGTGGCAGAACCGGCCGTGACGGCATAGGCGGTGCTACCGGTTCATCCAAGAGCCACAATATGAAATCCTTGGCAACTATGGCATCTGAAGTTCAGAAGGGCAATGCGCCCGAAGAACGGAAAATACAGCGCCTGTTCCGTAATTCTGAAGTTACCCGCTTGATTAAACGTTGCAACGACTTTGGCGCAGGCGGCGTCAGCGTTGCAATCGGCGAGCTGGCTCCGGGATTAAAGATTGATCTTGACGCAGTCCGCAAAAAGTATGAAGGTCTGGATGGCACTGAAATCGCGATCTCTGAATCTCAGGAACGTATGGCTGTTGTTGTGGAAGAAAAGGATGCCGATGCGTTTATCGCAGCTGCCAACAAGGAGAACCTGGAAGCTTATCGTGTGGCAGTGGTCACCGAGGAAGAACGGATGGTAATGTCCTGGAAGGGGCAGACCATTGCCAATTTGAGCCGCGCATTCCTGGATACAAACGGTGCCGTGAAACATGCGGATGCCCACATTACCGCAAATGATCTGTCTTGCCTGGGTAAGGCTCTGTACAAAAATCTCCGTGAAATGGCGGCTGATCTGAAGACCGCATCCCAAAGAGGATTGGTAGAACGTTTTGATTCTACCATCGGTGCCGGTTCTGTGACCTTACCCTTTGGCGGTAAGCGCCAGCTGACACCCGCCCAATCTATGGCGGCGGTGCTGCCTGTGCTGCCCGGTCAGCAGACCGATCAGGCCAGTGTTTTCAGCTGGGGCTGTGACCCGGATCACCTATCTGTTGATCCTTACACCGGCACCCGCGCTTCCATCTACAATTCTGTGGCAAAACTTGTTGCGGCTGGTTGTGACTACAAGTTAGCCTACTTGACTTTACAGGAGTTCTTTGAAAAGTTGAAGAACGAACCTGCCCGCTGGGGTAAACCCTTTGCCGCCTTACTTGGTGCGCTCGATGCACAGTTGGAACTTGGGGCTGCTGCGATCGGCGGTAAGGACTCTATGTCCGGTACATTCCTCGATTTAGATGTTCCACCCACCTTGATTTCCTTTGCTATTGCGCCTATTAAGAAACAGGATGTTATCACACCTGAATTCAAGGAAGCAGGTAATCCCGTCTATCTGTTTGGTGCTGCTGATGAATCTGCAGATAGCTTGAAAGCATCCTGGGAAGCGTTCTATAAATTACATAAGGCTGGTAAAGTCAAGGCGGCTTGGGCTGTTGAACGTGGCATCGGTGAAGCAATTATGAAGATGTCGTTCGGCAACAATATTGGCTTTACATCTTCTGCTGATTTAGGTGAAGGCTGGCATGCAGGTGGTATGTATGGCTTCCTGGTTACTGAGTTAACGGAAGATATTCAGTTGCCCGGTGTTATAAAGTTGGGTAAAACTACAGAGAGTGCTGCTATCACTTTGGATGCTGACTCTGTATCCATTGAGGAATTGTATAAACTGAATGCAGATACGCTGGAAAGTGTTTACCCCGTTCACGCAAGAGAAGAAACCGGTGAAATGCCCACATTCTCCTTTGATGGCAAGTGCAATATCGCGCCTGTTGTTAAAGTTGCAAAGCCTAAGGTTCTGATCCCTGTTTTCCCTGGCACAAACTGCGAGTATGATTCAGCCCGTGCCGTTGAAAAAGCTGGCGCAGAGGCAGAAATCTTTGTTGTCCGTAATTTGACTGCAGAGGATGTTTCGCGCAGTGTGGAGGAGTTCTCTTCCGCTGTAAAGCAAGCACAGATGATTTTTATCCCCGGCGGCTTCTCCGGCGGTGACGAGCCCGATGGCTCTGCAAAGTTCATCACTGCATTTTTCCGCAACCCCGCTGTTAAAGAGGCGGTTACTGATCTGCTGGATAACCGGGACGGTCTGATGTGCGGTATTTGCAACGGCTTCCAGGCACTTATTAAGCTTGGCCTTGTTCCTTACGGCAAGATTATTGACACAGATGAGAGTTGTCCCACTTTGACATTTAATAATATTTCTCGCCATCAGAGCCGTGTTGTACATACTAGGATTGCATCCACGAAGAGCCCCTGGTTGAGCCTGATGAATGTTGGTGATATTGTTAATGTCCCGATCTCTCACGGTGAAGGCAAATTCCTGGCATCTGCGGAACTGATTGCGCAGTTGGCTGCGAATGGCCAGATTGCTACCCAGTATGTTGATCTGGATGGCAAGGCAACAGCGAATATTGACTTTAATCCCAACGGTTCTCTGTGTGCTATTGAAGGTATTACTTCCCCTGATGGTCGTGTGTTCGGCAAGATGGGGCATAGTGAACGCATTGGTGAAGGACTCTACAAAAATGTACCTGGTGAATATGACATCCGGATGTTTGAAGCTGCAGTAAAGTACTTTAAGTAAACAGTAAACCCCAAAAAGAGGGTCGCAAATGCGACCCTCTTTTTGCAACCTTAAAATGGCAAAAATGCTATTATTAGTGCATATATTGTTTGGAATAGCATAGGTGTCGTCCTTTGGGCGCAACTGTAGGTTGCATAACGTTCAAGGTTAAGTTGATTGACTTGTGAACTGCAGTAGGATATACTTGCAGTAGAATATGCAATATTGGAAGGGGACTTCATATGACAATCGGTGAGAAAATTTTGCAGCTGCGGACAATGGCCGGTATTTCTCAGGAGGAACTGGCTGAAAGGATTTCCGTATCCCGTCAGTCCGTGTCCAAATGGGAAATGAACCAGGCTCTTCCGCAGATTGATAAAGTGCTGCAACTGTGTGAATTATTTGGTATTTCTACAGATACACTTTTGCAGGATAATTTGTCCGTTACATCAAAAAAGAAAACCGGTAATAAATACTTTGGCACTGATGGTTTCCGGGGCGAGGCAAATGTAAATCTTACTTCAATGCACGCATATAAAGTAGGCCGTTTTCTTGGTTGGTATTATTCTTCCGCACTTAGCGGTTGCACAAACGCAGGATATCGTCCTCGTATTGTTGTTGGCAAGGATACAAGAAGATCCAGTTATATGCTGGAGTACTCTCTTGTTGCCGGCATTACCGCATCCGGTGCGGATGCCTATATGCTGCACGTTACCACTACGCCCAGCGTTTCCTATGTGACCCGACAGGATGATTTTGATTGCGGCATTATGATCACCGCATCCCATAATCCTTTCTATGACAATGGCATTAAAGTGATTAACCGCTATGGGGAGAAATTGGACGACCATACCACAGCATTAATTGAAGCATATATTGACGGCGATATGAAGGCGCTGGGTCTTAACACAGAGGATCTTCCTGTTCCGCATAAGGAACGAATTGGCTGCATTGTGGACTATGCCGCAGGCAGAAACCGCTACCTGGGATATTTGATCTCTGTTGCCAACCATTCCTACAAAAATCTTCGCATTGGTCTCGACTGCGCAAATGGTGCTTCCTGGATGCTGGCAAAAGCTTTGTTTGGAGCATTGGGCGCTAAGACCTACGTAATTGGAGCAGAACCGGATGGTTTGAATATCAATATGGGCTGCGGCTCTACACATATTGAGAAACTTTGTCAACTGGTGAAGGAGCAACACCTGGATATGGGCTTTGCTTTTGACGGCGATGCGGATCGTTGTATTGCTGTGGACGAGAATGGAAATGTTGTTGACGGCGACGGTATGATCTATATCCTCAGCCAGCGTCTGATGGAGCGGGGTATCCTCAATGGCAATACCGTTGTTACGACGGTTATGTCCAATAGCGGCTTGGTGGCAAGCCTGAAAGAATTGGGCATCAATAATGTGCAGACCAAGGTGGGTGACCGCTTTGTTTATGAGTGTATGCAGAATAACGATTACTGTCTTGGTGGTGAACAGTCCGGTCATATTATTCTGAAAAAATATGCCACAACCGGTGACGGCTTACTGACTGCAATTATGCTGACTGAGCAGGTTTGCGACCAGAAACTTTCTCTTTCCAAGTTGGTTGAAAATCTGAAGACTTATCCTCAGTATATGGAAAATGTACGGGTAGTGGATAAGAATGTGGTTATGAAGGACGAAGGTGTCCTGAAGGCCTGCGAGCAAGTAGAGAAAGAAATCAATGGTAAGGGGCGTGTACTTCTTCGTCCCAGCGGCACCGAGCCGGTGATCCGTATTATGGTAGAAAGTGAAACGGCAGAAAAGTGCGTTGCATATGTAAAACGCATTGCAAAGGCTGTGGCTGAAGGGGGCTACTGCGTTGATTAAGCAGGTGAAGATTTCCGAGTTGTTTGATTCCATAACACCTTACCTTGAAGACCTTTTCGATGGCTGCACGTACCCTTGGGAGATCCTTCCTAAAATCGGTTCCTACATGAAGGGCATGATGGCGAATAAAATGGAAGGCTTTCAGGAAATTGCACCCGGTGTCTGGGTGGGGGAGAATGTGCAGATTGCAAGCACAGCCACCATAATTCCTCCCGCTATTATCGGGGCGGGTACAGAGATACGCCCTGGTGCTTTCCTGCGCGGAAATGTAATTACAGGCTATAACTGTGTCATCGGAAATTCAACAGAGTTGAAAAATGTTGTGCTGTTGGATAAAGTGCAAGTTCCCCATTATAACTATGTGGGTGATTCCGTGCTCGGAAATCGCGCACACCTTGGGGGCGGAGCTATCTGCTCCAATTTGAAGGCCGACGGCAAAAATGTTGTGATCCATGGCGACCAGGAGTACGAAACCGGATTGCGAAAGATTGGAGCAATTTTAGGCGACCATGCAGATGTCGGTTGCGGTTGTGTCCTAAATCCGGGCACTGTTGTTGGTAAGAATACTTCTGTTTACCCCCTTACTTCCTTGCGGGGTGTTTACCCTGCAGACTGCATCGTAAAGGCACAAAAGGAAATCGTTAAAAGAGTATAATTGAATCCCGGCTTTCAACCGAAAGCCGGGCTCTTTTATGTGCGGTAAAGAATGTACTCAAGGCAGTTTTCTATAGTGTTATACCGTGTTTCGTAGGGTCTGGTTTTGAGATAGTGGAAGCCGCATTTTTCAATAACACGCCGGGACTGTTTGTTGAAGTCAAAATGGCCTACCATAACAAAATCAAGCCTTTGCTCTTTGAATAACCACTCGATGATGGCTTGGACTGCTTCAGGCATAATCTCTTGCCCCCAGTAGTCTTTGGACAGAACATAGCCAAGTTCCCGACCTTGCAGATGATCTAATTCCGGGTATAGGTCTTCTCTATAAGATTCTATTCCCAAGGAACCGATAACCTTGCCATGATATTCCAGAGCAAAAACGTGATTGCCATCAATAAAATGGGAAAGAATACGCTTTGATTCCTCCATATCCTTATGGGGTGTCCAGCCAGCCATTTGGCCCACGCCATCCACGCTGGCATATTCATAAAAATCCTCTAAATCAGTTTCTTTCCAGGGCCGCAATATAAGCCGATCTGTTTTGAGCATAACACCTGTAATATCAATTTCTTTATTCATTTTTCTTCTCCTCAATTTTGCAGGCCAATTCAAAGGCCAGTAATGCGATTTTCTCTTTTTCGTCTAATTTGGAAAGCCCGCTAAGACTTCTTGGGTCCCATTTTGTGTTATCAAGGTTGTCGGCGGCGTAGAGGAACTGAAAGTATTCAACGCCCCTAAAATTGCACATCGCCTGCATAGCGGCGCATTCCATTTCTACGCAGATGGCCCCCATTTCTTTTCTGCGGGCCACCTTATCTCTGGTTTCACGATAAAATGCGTCTGTTGTCCATGTTGTTCCCGCTACATATGGATAACCATGCTCTTGAAGAACAGTAGTAAATAGGTCAATATATTTGGTGTTTACATCGATATAATCAGATGCAGGCGCATAATGATAACTGGTGCCTTCATCCCTGATTGCTTTTGTTGGAATAATGATGCCGCATTCTGCAATACTTTTGTCCAATACGCCGCAGGTGCCGAGCAAAATCAAGCGCTTTGCACCCATAGGAATAATGTCTTCAAAAGAGCCGACGCATGCCGGAGCGCCCAGTCTTGCTTTATACATAGCAAACCGCTTGCCGCGATAGGTTACTTCATACACAGGCCAGATGCCGTCCACATCCTTGGTTTGCGCGATCTGCACACCTCCCAGTAGGTCTACGATTCTATTGAATAAGTGGTGAGAGAATATGGAAATAACAGTTTCCGGAAAATTCTCAATGGGTGTATGTACCATATCCGGATCAATGATAGCTTCCTTATTAAAATCAAACTCAGTTAATAGCATTTCAACCTTCCTTTCTGAATATGTCAAGCATATGGTTTGAATACCCAACCATATCTGCACGTTCGCAGGTGGCAAAGTGATACCGTAAATACAGCTCGTAGAGCTGCTCGTCCATTTCGTCCAAAGCGGAGCGCATATAGTGAGCATACCCGTCAGTGGCAACATAGTGCAAAGGTGTTACATTAAAGTGACTGCGAAGTGCGTCTACTTCTTCTTTGCGATGCAGTTCAAATAACTCGGCGGGATCAGAATGCGCCTTGAAGGTAACGGGGTCAATTAGGCTTTTATAGTGTTCGTCATTCAGCATTCCGCGCAGAAAGCAAAATTGCAATATGGTCGCATCATTACCGCAATAGGCCACAAATACGATGCCGCCCTTTTTTGTTACACGAATGGCTTCAGATAACGCTTGCAGTTTTTCCTCCTCTGTGAACAGGTGATACATAGGGCCAAGCAGTAAGGTGATATCGTAGGTATCATCATCAAAGGAGGAAAGGTCCTTAGCGTTGCCCTGGGTAATTGTCACATTTTCTCCGGGTCGTGTGTTTTCCTTAAATATTTCGATGTTATGCTCGAGTAGTTCAACTGCATCCACCCGATATCCTTGATGTGCAAAATTGTGGCTATATCTCCCCGTAGCAGCGCCAATTTCTAAAATCCGCATACCGGGGGACAGGTATTTTTCAACATATCGGATCGTAGTTAGATACTCCACCATTCCATGGCGGGAATTAAGACGGTTGTTTTCGTCGCAGTTTTCGTAGAACTGGGTGAGAGCTTTCAATGTTTCCATTTCTTTTCCTCCAAAATAAAAATAGTGCAAGCCTAACGTTTAAGTTATGGCTCGCACTGCATCTTCTTTATAGTATCTTTTTTCAATAATTCTAAAAAAGAGTATGACAATGTAAGCCCGTTCTGCGCAGCATCGCAGGGTTAACGGACCAGTTATTATCTTTTACGAAATAACGGAACATTGTCAGTTCTCCTTTCTTGTTTTATGCGATTATACATCTGCGGATATTCAATGTCAAGAGGCATAATTACTATTTTTTATGCAGCTTCTATTTATAGAGACAATAAAATGCCGAGGGGAATCGTTTGCATTTTCTGCAATGCAGAAAATTAAGGTGCCGCTGGTGCCTTACCCAGCGAGCAACAGCCCACCGGACTGTTGCAAACGATCATTCGATTCTCCATCGGCAGCCAAAAGAAAATGCCACCCATTGGGTGGCATTTTCTTTTGGTGGAGCCGAGGGGAATCGAACCCCTGTCCGAAAGCAACTTGGAAGGAACTTCTCCGGGCGCAGTTTGTTATTTACATTCCCTCATCCCAGCGAGAACAAACACCCTATGGGAATCAGTAGCTTCATAATGCGTGGTATGGGCAAAGCTTACCATACGCACGGACTCCACTCAGATCACACCCGAGCCCGGCTCGTGGACCTTCCGGGGCGGATGGGCGCCTAATTAGGCAGCCAGAGCAACAGTATTGTTGTCAGTTAAATT
>JAZNZO010000058.1:0-25725 GCA_045594945.1 Faecousia sp. | reverse complement strand
AAGATCGGCAGTTGCAGCCTCGTACGCTGCGTTTACAGGGTGCGTTAATGATAAATTCCAAACGGGAAAAGTTTCGTATTTTGCGTAACCTGCTTTAACACCCCTTTTATTTTCGTGATAAAGTTGTGATAAGCACGTTGCCATTTTACCACTACCGGGACCTGGCGCAGTTACGATCACTAAGGGACGGGTTGTAACTATGTATTCGTTTTTACCATACCCCGATTCGCTAACTATTTTCTCCACGTCAGACGGATAGCCCTCTATCGGATAGTGACAATAAACTTTAACCCCCGATATTTCTAAACGCTTCTTAAAAGCAACTGCTGAGGGCTGTTCTGCAAAGCAGTTTAACACAACGCTCCCAACGTAAAAGTCGTTATTCCTAAAAAGTTCAATCAATCGTAACACTTCAACGTCGTAAGTAATACCGTAGTCACTTCTCGTTTTATTTTTTTCTATATCACACGCATTTATAACTATAAGAATTTCCGCCTTATCTTTGAGGGTGGAAAGCATTTTAATTTTACTATCTGGCTCAAATCCAGGCACAACACGAGAGGCGTGAAAATCGTCGAAAAGTTTTCCACCAAATTCGAGATAAAGTTTGTCGCCAAAAGTTGCAATACGCTCTAAAATTTTTTCCGATTGCATCTCTAAATATTTTTTATTGTCAAACCCAACTTCTCCCATAACAACTTAAACCTAATCTAAAAGGTTTGCCTCCTTTAACCTTTGTATAAACGCCAAAACGTCTGCTTTTGCTACCTCGATATCAACTTCGTATTCCGAGGTTATCATTGAAACGAGTTCTTCTTCCGTTGCTCCCTTTTCAAGCGCTTTCCATAAAAAAGCCCCCGTTTCGTTTAGGTTTATCACGGCGTTAAAATTCTTTACCGCCTCACCTACTGCGACTACTAAATAAGTTCCAGCAATTTCTCTTAAAATAAAACTTGCGGCATCTGACAAGCAGATGCCGCAAAAATTTCTATGTAAAATTACTTTTCCACAATCTCCAAAATTTCCATAGGGCAGGCCTTAACGCAAATACCACAAGCAATGCACTTGGTGGTTGTGCCGCCTTCAGGGGCCACCATAACCTTCATAGGACAGGCTTCTACACACTTGCCGCAGGAAGTGCAGAGTTTCTTGTTAATCATATACACGCCGGTCTTGGGATTCTGGGTAATAGCACCGGCCTCACAGACCTTGGCGCATTTGCCGCACTGAATGCAGGTCATAGGCTTTGCACCAGTCCCCTTAGCTACAATTTGAATGCAGCTCAAATCCTGATTGAATTCCTTATAGAAAGCAGTGGAGCAAGCCCGTACACACTCCAGACAAGCCATACACTCTGCAGTCTTCTTCACCATTAACTTTTTCATAATAAAAAGCCTCGTTTCTTTTTATGTTTCCAAATTATTATACAGGCAAAATGCAAAAATAGCAATGGGAAATTTCGCTTTTTTCTCTATATTTTTTTAGAGTAAACTGTTCCACATTGGAAATACTACAAATGAAGTTCTACTTCAGGAGGTATTCCATGAGAAAGATTGCTGTATTCCTATTAGCGGCTATGGTCTGCCTTTGCTTTGCAGGCTGCCGCAGCAACATGGAGGTTGGTCCTACCGGCACAAACGCACCGGAAACACAACCTACAACCACGCCACCAGCAACCACAATTCCCGATACCTTTGACAACGTACCCAATGTACCTGATCCCAGTGTTGATAATGACACCATGCAGGACCTGATCCCCGGTGATGGGATGGACGCTGCGAAGTAAAGGAAACCCGGGACATTGCCCGGGTACATATTATAGAAACTTAGACCAGTCCAGAGAAACATTCCCATCATCTTCGACAATGCAAGGAATGCCAATTGTTCCATTTTCCTTAACACCGCAGAAAATTTCCAACTCATCGCGTAAAGAAAGAAACTGTTTCAGATTAGTTAGGTCATCGTTAAAGTCAAGATACTCATAGGGAATCCCGGCTTTATCCAAATCTTCCCTGCACTGCACACAATCCTTGCATAGCATACTACCATAAATCTTAAGCATAACAACCTCACAATACAGAAATATATCGGCAAAGGTTCTTCTTGATCCTTTCAACTGCGTTGCGTGCCGAAGAAGCAATATCGTCCCCATCAGCATCCTTCCAGGCACCAGTTATTGAACTGCCGGCACAGACCGCCGCACCGTGCCCAAGATTATCAAACGCAGCAGCGCAGTTTTTAGCATTTGCGTTCGTTGCCTCAATGCCATCAATCAAAATAAATAAGTACTTAAATTTTTCCCGCAAATTTTGCAAACTATCCTTATTGGTTGCTGCAGCCATCACGCCTAAGGAGCAAAAACCACTACGGCCCAATGTTGGCTGCGCAATTCGATGTACAAGGTCAGCTTGCGCCATATGGACAAGCCTTCCCCCTGTGATTAAATCCTGTAACTCAGAACCACTCTTATTGCTGGTGCGCACAATTGCAAACAATCCCTTATTCCCATTCTTTTGCAAAGCAACATATGGTTTGATTGCATCAGTACCTATAAACTGAGACAGAATAAGACCATCAAATTTCCATTGTGAACCTTCACCCAAAAGAACATTCGCATAATTCTTAGCCTGTTCAGCCGACAGTGCTTCCGGAGCAGTAAGTACGACATAATACCCCATTTTAGAGGCATATGTCAGCAATGAGGACAAAACCGTTATCCCCTCATTAGCCCAAATTGCAAATTCTGAAAAACAAAAACGGACAGCAGGAACACAATCGCGCAAGGCATCCATCAGTTCAATGGCATAGCGGCCATAGGCTTTCAAGAAATCCTTCTCTTCTTCTAAAATCCAGGTTGGAATCAATGATTTCTCCAACTGAAAATCCAAAACAATGGGGCATTTTAACTTGCGAATTCTTGCCTGCAAACGATCGATGGACATATAATCGCCTCCTTTTCTTTGATTATACCATATTTTTTCTGATTCGCAATGGAAAACCTTTCTCATTTTTAAGTTATCATCTCAGGGCATACTAAGGAGGAAAGGAGTGAAGAAAATGCACATCAAAGGACTTGCCGTAACATTGGGTGTTGGCGCAGCCATTGGCGCTGTTGCAGTTATGATGATGCCAAAAAGCAATCCTACGAGAAAATTGGCAGTCAAAGCTGCGCAAAAGGTTGAGGATGCTGCTTGGAAGATTTCCGACAAGCTAAGTGACGAATGGAATTTCTAAAAAAACGGTGAGTTTCTTACTGAAACTCACCGTTCAAATTATTTTGTTTGCAGATGCACTTCCCCACCGTCTACATAAGCATGGATAGAGGAAATAGGTGCCTCAAAGGAATCAATGATGCATTCGCTAATAGGATCCTCCAAAAGCCTTTGGATGGTTCTGCGCAGGTTTCTTGCGCCATAGGTCATCGAATAAGCCGTTTCCACCAGTTTCTGCCGTACATCGTCCGTCCAGGTAAACGCAAGGCTTCTGCCTTCCAAAGAGGAGCGAAGTTCTTCAAGCATAATATCAGCAATGCCAAGGAAGTTATCTTCCGTCAGATGATTAAACGTGATAATTTCATCTACACGGTTAATAAATTCCGGCCTGAGAAACTCTCGAAGTGCTTTCATTGTCTTTTCTTTTACCATATCCTGACCGGTGCGGCCAAAACCAACACCACCAACCCGCCCCTCGGAACCGGCATTGGATGTCATAACAATAATGGTATTCTCGAAATTCACAACTCTGCCCTGGGCGTCCGTAATTCTTCCGTCGTCTAACACTTGAAGCAGTACATTGAGCACATCAGGGTGGGCTTTCTCAATTTCATCAAAGAGCACCACGCTATAGGGTCTGCGACGAATTTTTTCAGTCAACTGGCCAGCCTCATCATAGCCCACATAGCCGGGAGGAGAACCGATCAGTTTGGAGACAGTATGCTTCTCCATAAATTCAGACATATCAAGTCGAATAAGAGACTCTACACTATCAAACAGGTCATTTGCCAGGCACTTAACGAGTTCAGTTTTTCCAACACCTGTAGGTCCAACAAAAATAAAGGAAACCGGTTTTTTCTTGGGACTAATGCCAACACGATTACGGCGAATGGCCTTACTTACTGCATCAACAGCCTCGTCCTGTCCTACAATGTGGCTACGCAGGCGCGTTGCAAGACCCTGGAGCTGCTCATATTCCTGTGCTTTAATCTTGCTGGCAGGAATTTTGGTCCACAATTCAATGATTCGGGCCAGATTTTCTATCGTTACAGCAGGCGCAGGAACTTTTTCCAGTTCTTCAATCTCTGCAGCAATATTACAAAGTCGACTACGAATCGTTGCAAGCCGTTCATAGTGCTCATTCTCGGTGTCCTCCGTGAGCATACGTAGTTCCAGTTCATAGTCATCCCGTTCCTTTTTAAGCTCTGCCAAACGAGAAATTTCCTTACTGCGCAGATTAAGATCCGAACAGGCTTCATCCAGCAGGTCAATCGCCTTATCAGGAAGATATCTGTCAGTAATATAGCGCTCAGACAAAATCACGCACTGACGGGCAATCTCAGGGCTAACTGTAACACCATGAAACTGGGAATAATTCTTCGCAATTCCTTGCATTATTTGACAGGCTTCTTCAATAGTCGGTTCTGCAACGATAACAGGCTGAAAACGTCGCTCTAAAGCCGCATCCTTTTCAATATGTTTTCGGTATTCGTTGAAAGTGGTTGCTCCAATCAGCTGCACTTCTCCTCTGGATAGGGCTGGTTTCAAAATATTTCCTGCATTCATGGAGCCTTCTGCATCCCCGGCGCCAACCAGATTATGCACTTCATCAATCACCAAAATGATATTTCCGCAGGCCTTAATTTCGCCGATAAGGCTTTTCATTCTGCTTTCAAATTGACCTCTGAACTGCGTTCCAGCCACAAGAGCCGTCAAATCAAGCAAAAAGACCTCTTTGTCCCGCAATTTATAAGGCACATCGCCGGCAGCAATTCTCTGCGCAAGGCCTTCCGCAATCGCAGTTTTGCCAACTCCAGGTTCGCCAATCAGGCAAGGGTTATTCTTCTGGCGGCGGTTGAGTATCTGTATGACCCGTTCCGTCTCCACATCTCTACCAATAACCTTATCCAATTTTCCTTCTCTTGCACGGCCCGTAAGGTCCATACAATAGGCATCCAGAAATTTATGCTTTTTGTTCTTTTTCTTTTCCCCGTCTTTAGCCTCTTCAACCTGTTGTTCCTTTGCAGGAAGTGCTTCTCCGTTCATATTGCCCATCAACTGATTCAGCATGGGGAATGTGGCGGTGCGGCCATCAGATTCCTCGTCCTCATCCTGTCCCGCATTTTGTGCAAACATACTGCTCATTTCGTCGCTTAAGACTTCCAGATCATCGTCGGAAAAGCCCATTTGCTTCACTGCCGCATCAATTTGGGGAATGCCAAGGCTTCTTGCGCATTTCAGACAATAGCCTTCATTCATCGTCACGCCGCCTTCCACTTTGGTAATGAAAACAACGGCAATATTTTTCTTACATTTCGTGCATAATTTAGGCTGCATACACCTTTTCCCTCCTTGGGAGTAATTCTTGCTTAATTATAGCAAAGTGTTCTTTGTCATTGGCAAAGAAAGTGTGAACATTATAGTGTTGGTACACATTCAAAATTTTCCACACCATCATCATACCAAAGGTGCGTCATATAAAGGCCGCCGGGAGGCACAGTCGGTCCTGCTGCAGTGCGGTTTCCTTCCTCTAAAATTTTTCCAATTTCTTCCGGAGAAATCTTGCCCTCAGCACAGTAAACCACTGTTCCTGCCATAGCACGTGCCATATTATATAGAAATCCATTTGCGCAAACCCGAAGTTCGATCAGGTTATCTCTGCGCTCAACATTATAGTAGTATACGGTGCGAACAGTGGATTTAACATCCGTTCCAACACTTCGCACTGCTGCAAAATCGTGGGTGCCAACAAACTGATCCGCAGCCAACTGCATAATCTTCTCGTCCAGATGCTTAGGATAGAACCAGGCTCTGTTTACCAAAAAAGGATCTTTCACGCGAGAATTATATATCTTGTAGGTGTATTCCTTTTTCACACAGGAACCGATCGCATTAAAGCCGTCATGAACTTCAAAAGCTTTTGTGACTACAATATCAGCAGGCAAATGGGTATTCAGCGCATAGGGCAACCTTTCACAAGGTATGGTGGAGTAGGTACGAAAATTGGCTACATAGCACTTTGCATGAACGCCTGCGTCCGTACGGCCGCATCCCGTAACATGGGCACTATGCCCTACCACCATAAAAACTGCTTTTTCCAATGTCTGCTGGACTGTAGCCAGGTTTTTCTGCATCTGCCAGCCATGATAAGCAGTACCTTCGTAAGTTAGAAATAAGGCAATGTTTCGCATTGTAACCTCACAGACCAAATACATTCAGGGTAATTGCGCCGCCGAGAAGAATTAGCATACCGAAAAAGGAAAGAATATCCGCCCGTTTGTAACGTAAAATCTTCATCTTTGTCCGGCCTTCCCCGCCTTGATAGCAACGACATTCCATTGCCGTTGCAAGTTCATCCGCACGCCGGAATGCGCCAATAAACAAGGGTACCAAAATCGGTATCAATGCCTTTGCTCTGGAAAGCAGACTTCCGTTTTCAAAATCTGCACCTCTGGCCTTTTGGGCAGACATAACTTTATCTGTCTCCTCAATAAGCGTAGGTATAAACCGAAGGGCGATACACATCATCATCGACAATTCATGAACCGGCAAATGGATAACTTTCAGAGGCTTTAACAGTGACTCCAGTCCATCGGTCAGAGCAATCGGAGATGTTGTATAGGTCAGTAAGAACGTGCCGGAAATCAGCATCAGAATGCGAATAATCATAAAGGCAGCGTGCTTTACGCCTTCTAATGTGATGGTAAGTCCCCAAAAGGACAAAAGTTTCGTATCTCCGTCTGTAAGAAACAAATTCAATAAGCCAGTAAATACCAATATAAAAACGAGCGGTTTCATTCCGCGAAATATAGCTTTGACCGGTATGGTAGATGTGCAAATCACCACAATCAGGAACAAAAGCATCAGCCCGTAGGAGAAATAGTTCACAGCGAGGAAAAGGCAGACAATATATACTACAAGACTAATTAGTTTCGTTCGTGGATCCAATCTGTGAATAAAAGAATTTCCCGGGAAATACTGCCCAAGGGTTATGTCTTTAAGCATGGCTGTTTCCTCCCTTCCTTATGGTAAGTTGGGAAACTGCAGCTTCTTGGGTATAAACAGGCTGTACATCCAATCCTGCCTTTTTAAGAGCCATAAAAACCTGTGTCACTTCAGGAATATCCAAGCCCATTTCCAGCAATTCTTCTGCGCGGGCAAACACCTCATCCGGCGTTCCATCCATAGCTAAATGCGAGCCATTCATTACGAGAAGCCGCCCAGTGAGTTTTGCCACATCATTCATACTGTGGCTTATCATTATTATCGTAGCATTTTTAGCCTCACGATACGACTGGATATTTTGGAGAATTTCTTCTCTGCCTTGAGGATCAAGGCCGGCTGTTGGTTCATCTAAGATGAGCACCTCCGGCTCCATAGCGATCACACCGGCAATAGCGACACGACGCTTTTGACCACCGGACAGGTCGAAGGGCGAAGCACCTAACTGTTCTTCAGAAAGGCCGACAAAACCAGCCGCCTGCCGCACTCTGCGATCAATTTCATCAGAATTTAGTCCCATATTTTTAGGGCCAAATGCAATATCTTTATACACGGTTTCCTCAAAAAGTTGATATTCCGGGTATTGAAATACAAGGCCAACACGAAAACGACTCTGACGTGTGGTGGCCTTATTCTCCCAAATATCTCTACCATCCAGCAACACCTTACCGGAAGTAGGCTTCAATAAGCCATTCAGGTGCTGAATCAGTGTAGACTTTCCGGAACCGGTATGACCGATAATGCCGATAAATTCTCCACGATCCACGCTAAAGGAAACATCTTCCAGCGCGATATGCTGAAAAGGCGTTCCAACACTATAGATATGGCTTAAATTTTTCACTTCTAAAATAGGTGCCAATTTAATGTCCTCCAGTGGTCAAACCTTTCAGGCTTATACACTCAAAGCCTCCAAAAGTGTCCGCGCACAATCTTCTGCACTCAATTTATCCAGGGGCAAAGAATAGCCCTGCTTATTTAACGCATAGCAAAGCTCCACAGTCTCCGGTGCACGAAGACCGATCTGATGAAGCGCATCTACCTGGCTAAAAACTTGCTCAGGTGATCCATCCAAGTGTACCTGACCCTTATGCAAAACAACAACTCTGTCCGCTTTTGCCGCCTCATCCATGTGGTGGGTAATCAAAATAACAGTAATGCCTTTTTCACGGTTGAGACGAAGAACCGTATCCATTACTTCTTTTCTACCCTTGGGGTCCAGCATAGCCGTAGGCTCATCCAAAACAATGCATAAGGGCTCCATAGCAATAACGCCTGCGATAGCAATCCGTTGCTTTTGCCCGCCTGACAACAAATGCGGAGCATGTTTGCGATACTCGTACATACCTACCTGCTTTAGCGCGTTATCCACCCGCTGACGAATAGCAGGACTTGCAATGCCTAAATTCTCAGGTCCAAATGCTACATCTTCTTCGACAACATTTGCAACAATTTGATTATCCGGATTTTGGAAGACCATTCCAATCACGCGGCGGATGGCAATCAATTTATCAGGATCTGATGTATTAAGGCCAAACACAGAAACACTGCCACCGCAAGGAAGCAATATGGAATTGAAGTGCTTGGCAAGGGTGGACTTACCGCAGCCATTTCCGCCTAAAATGGCTACAAAACTTCCCTCTTTGATCTGAATATTTAAGTCCTCAAATACGGCAACGCCGGGCGTGTCATCCACGCCCGGATAGGTATATGCCAAATGTTCTACTCGAATTTGTTCTTTCAAAATTATCCCTCCATCAAGGAGTCCACCTGCCGGTAGAACCACAGGGTAAAACAAACCCAGTAGATTTTACAGGCAAACCAAGTTCGCCCACCTGGGTGGTTCCGCCAAATCTGTCGCCGAATGCAACATCTGCTGCATAGCCAACTGCACTGGGTGCCAAACCGGTGGTATATGAATTGATAATTACAAATAAAGGGTTGTCCGACAACAGTTTTGCTGTTTCCAGCAGGAAGGGATAAAAACTGGTTTCCATCTTCCATATTTCACCGCTGGGTCCCCGGCCATAACTGGGAGGATCCATAATGATGCCGTCATAGCGGCGGCCACGACGAATTTCTCTTTGGATAAACTTTGCGCAGTCATCCACAATCCAATGAATTGGCCTGTCTGCAAGACCGGAGGACTTAGCATTCTCTTTCGCCCATGCCACCATACCTTTGGATGCGTCAACATGGTAAACCTCTGCCCCGCCGGCAGCAGCGGCAAGGGTTGCGCCACCGGAATAGGCAAACAAATTCAGCACTCGAACCGGTCGACGGGCATTTTCCACCTTTTCCCGGATAAAATCCCAGTTAGCCGCCTGCTCAGGAAACACGCCCGTATGCTTGAAATTCATAGGCTTTACGTTAAAGGTAAGATAATCCTTGTAACGGATCTGCCAAAACTCCGGCAGTCGGTGGTCCGACCAGTGACCGCCACCGGTATTGGAACGAATATACCGCGCATCATATTTTTTCCAAGCAGCATCTTTTCTGGGAGTTTCCCAAATTATCTGCGGATCAGGCCGCACAAGGAAATACTCTCCCCACCGCTCCAGCCGTTCACCGGCAGTTGCATCCAGCAGTTCGTAGTCTTTCCACTCATCAGAAATCCAGCGCATTTTTCTCTCCTAATAAATTACTGAATGGGGGTAATCTCCACTTCGCCATCGTCAACACCTGGTTCATCAGGCACAACAGGATCTTCAGGGGTCTCAGGTGTTACCGGGTTGTTCGCCAGGTATTCCTCCCAAGCCTGCTGATTGTGGACAGGGCAAATCACGTAGGGGGCGGCTACTGTTTGATTTACATCATCCTGGAAGCCCTTGAATACCAAATCATTACCATTGTTATCCACACTGTATACAAAGTTATTGGTCTTATACTCATCCCGGAGGCCGTGCTTGTAAGCTTTTTTAATCGCATTGATCTGATCTGTGTTAAGTTTGACCAGTGCCTGCTCAGAAATCAGCACTGTCGGATCAACAGAGGCAAAGTTTGTACAATACTCGTTAGCAACACCGCCACCACTGCAATAGGAAATCATTACGTGTTGATCGCAGGTTTCCTCGGGGATATCTTCTTTATAAACCCATACCTTATAAATTCTGGAAAGATCACCGGCCACAGTTCTCACATCCGCTTTGCAGGCATCAGTTGCAAGTTTACCAGACTCCAGGCACACTTCAATCTGAGTCATATTTCTTGTACTGTAAAGGGATTTATTGCTCTTGCCCTTGTGGATAGGACCCATAACCTTCTTAAATAACTGGTTAGCCGGGCTCTGTCCACTGATCGTTGAAATCGTGTCTGGGTAGTCAAAACCGGCCCAAACTGCAGCAGTATAGTATCCTGTATAGCCGCAAATCCAGCGGTCGTAGTTGGATTCCGTTGTGCCGGTCTTGCCGGCTGTTGTAATGCCATAAGACCTGGAAAGGTCGGCTTCGATACCGGTACCAACAAGCATAGCCTGGGTTAAGCAGTAGTTCATATAGTTGACTGCTTTCTGGCCGAGAACCTTACGTTCCTCTTGCTCATTGTACAAAATTTCGTTGCCATTGCTATCAAAAACTTTGGTATAACTGCGTGCCTCCCGGTAAACGCCGCCATTGGGGAAGGTTGCAAAGGCCGTCGCCATTTCCCGGACTGTAACACCATAGGTCTGCGCGCCCATAGCCAGAGGTGCGGAGTTATTGTCCTTACCGTCAACAAGCGTAGTCAGTCCAAATTTTTCCGTCAAATACTCATAACTAACCTTATATCCGCTTACTTTCTCATTTACAAGTTCCAGTCCGCGAACAGCAATGGTGTTTGCAGAAGAAGTCACGCCATGCAAAACAGTGCGGCTGTAGGAAAACTTTTTATCACTGTTTCGCGGATAATAAACGCCGTTGGAATAATAGACATAAGGAAGATCCGTCAAAACAGTAGCAGGAGAAAAGGCCCCTGTCTCAAAGCCAAGGGAATAGATGGAAATTGGCTTAATGGAAGAACCGGATTGACGTTTGGACTGAGTAGCTCTGTTTTGTCCAAAAATCTCCGTCTTAGGGCCAACGCCTCCGGCAATGCCGGCAATGTCACCGGTCTCGTTATCAATAACAACAATTGCAGACTGCAGTTGTGCGCCGCCGCGATATGCGGGAATTTGAGATAAGTCGCTATAAATCTTGTCAACCTGCTTCTGCACATCCATATCCATTGTAGAATAGATGGAGAAACCGCCGCGCTTAATTTTTTCAAGATAGGCACGAATGTTATTACTGTTAATCTCCAATTTATCCTTCTTGATCATATCATAGACAACATCCATGATAACCGTTTCGGTATGATAATTGTAACCACCGGAGACTTTTGTAACAGGAATTTCAGATTTACAATGGGGACAGTAGTATTTATCGCCATTTTTTGTAAGTGTGCTCACAACATCTTTATAGCCGCAGGTCTCATTCTCGCAACGGGCCATCGTATCATTAAAATCAATGCCCCATTTAAGATTTAGCTCACGGTTAATTTCAACCTGATATTCTTCTTCTGTCAGCCACCCTTGATCGCGCATAGCTGTCAGGATGATCTTTGTGCGCTTCAAGTTGTTATCTCTATTCTGGTAGGGGTCATAATAGGTGGGGCTGTTGGTAATTGCAATAATGCTGGCGCACTCTGCAGCATTAAGTTTCTCCAACTCCTTGCCGTAATAAGCCGCAGCCGCAGAACGGACACCCCAACGGCTCTGTCCCAGATAAATAACATTCAGGTAGTACTCCAAAATAGTTTCTTTATCATAGTTCTTTTCCATTTGGGTAGCCTGGAAAATTTCAAGCACTTTTCTTTGTACCGTTACACTGGGATTGCCAAAAGTATTCTTTACAAGCTGCTGTGTAATACTGGAGCCACCCACAGAAGAATCGCCAAAGAACATTCTTGCGCAGGCCTGAATGGTGGTAATCCAGTCAACACCCTGGTGACGATAAAAACGGTGGTCCTCAATGGCAATGGCCGCATTTACCATATGGGCAGGGATATCCTCGTAGTCAGCCCAGTCACGGTTAACAGAAGAGTCAATTTTCTGCTGAACCTGAATTTGGCCATCATTATCAATGTAATAAATGATGGAATTCATATCCAGGGACAAGTCTGAAAGATTCAAATTTGCCTGGTTTAGGATATCATTCTGCAGGTAATCGCCCAGAATAGTAGCAAATACAAAACCACAAATCAGCGCAATCAAAAGCACCGTAACAGCTGCACCCATCAGGACCTTAAATGTGGCAAAAATACCTTTCCAAATTTTATAAAGGGTTGATAGCCACTGATTAGGCTTCCAATCTTGATTGTTTTCATTATTCTTATTTCCAAAGCCAAACATTCTATATTACCTCCATAAAAATATAGAGAAAAATCAATCAATCGGTATATACGCATACCTTTACGCATAGTAGTATAACATACCTTGCATAAAAACGAAAGAACTATTTTTTAATATTCCGTGAATTATCGCAAATACTACCCGAAACACTAAATTAGTTTTTACAAAATCAATCGAAAATATTTGTATGCTTTACCAAATACGCCTCTTCCCTCTTGATTTCTGACTCTTTGGCCAGTAAAATATAAACATGAAAATTAGGGAGGTAATACAATGCCTGATCATTATGGTTCCGACTTTATGACTATCGTAGACGAAGATGGCGAAGAATATGAATTGGAAGTCCTGTCAACCGTCGAGTACAACGGTCAAACATATATGGCCGTTATTCCTGCTGGATATGATGAGGATATTGATCCTGAGGTAAGCATTCTGAAATCTGTTGAAGAAGATGGTGAGCCAATTCTGTGTGCTATTGAAGATCAGCAGGAATTGGAAGATGTTTACAATTACATTATGGATAAACTCTACGAAGAGTCCGAAGACTAAGTAAGGCCTGCTTGGTGCGTATCGTGTCCTTTTGGACCCACATCAATTAATAGGGATGTTCGCTTCTCTGCCGGATTGCAGACCTCCCGTCCCCGCTTTGACGGTGTGACGGACGTTGGGAGCAGCTAACGCAGAGAGCTGCAACCCACCTGCCTATACGTGCAGGTCATAACTGGATGCGTACGGCCAAAGCGGGTTACCCGGGAAGTTTTCTTCCCGGGATTTATTATTTTATGGGAATTTTCACCAAGTTTCATAGAATATTAAATATTTCTACTTGAAATACGGAAAGAAATCAGTTATAATACCAAAGACTTTGCGTCAAAGTTTGACAATACCATAGGCAAAAACGAGAGGAACTGATTATATGAGTGCATCTGATAAAAAGAAGCTCCGCAAGGAGGAACGGCTTGCTGCTATGACTGAAAAGCAAAAGCAAGCCCAGAAGGAAGCCAAGAAGATTAAAACAATGACAATTGCATTTGTTGCTGTTTTGGCAGTCGTTGTTGTAGCTTTTGGCTGGATGTTGGTTGACAGTTATCTTAAAGTGAACGGTGTTCTGGAAAAGAATACAATTGTCGCTACTGTAGACGGCACTGATCTGAATACTGTTGATTTTAGTTACTACTACGCAGATGCTGTAGAAAACTACTATCAAAATGCAAACAGCCAGTATGGCACGAACACCAAGATTCTGCTGATGACCTACGGCCTTGACGTTACCAAGCCCCTGGACAAGCAGACCAACCCCGAAACTGGTGACACCTGGGCAAACTACTTTATCGGTATTGCCTTGGACAACGCAAAAAGCGATATTGCTATGTACAACAAAGCAATCGCTGCTGGCTTTGACCCTAACAGCGAAGACGTTAACGCTATTGTAGACCAGGAAGCAAATAATCTGATGTGGAACGGTTACTTCTCCGGCTCTATCGACACCTATCTGCGTAACGTTTACTGCAATGGCGCAACTGAAGATAGTTACCTGAACTACATCCGCCGTAATGCTGTTGCCGGTACCTATTATAATGAGTACAAGGACAGCCTGACCTATAGTGATGCCGAAGTAAGCGCATACACTAAGGATCGTTACAATGAATTCAGTGCTTTCTCTTACAACTACTATACCCTCAGCTACACCAAGTATCTGAATGCGGAAGAAGGCACTAAGGATGAAGACGGTTCTGTAACCTACACCGAAGAGCAGAAAAACGCTGCAAGAGAGGCTGCCAAAAAGGACGCAGAAGCACTTACTCAGTGCAACAGCCTGGAGGCCTTTAATCTGGCTATCGCCAGTCTGCCTGTTAACAAAGATCTGACTACCCCTGCAATGAGCACCGGCAGCACCGATACTCTGTATTCTGACCTGAAAGAAGAATACGGCAACTGGCTGGCTGAAGCAGACCGCAAGGAGTTCGATGTAAAGGCTTTCCCTGTGGAAACCACCACTACCGTTGATGGCAAGGAAGTAAAGGTTGTCGACAGTTACAATGTCATTATGTATCTGTCCACCAATGAAAATCTGCAAAAGCACGGCAACGTCCGTCATGTTTTGGTACAGTTTGAAAAATCCCTGGACGAAAAGGGCAATGAGGTTGTAACTGACGACGCTAAGAAGGCTGCCAAGGAAGAAGCTGACAAGCTCTACGCCGATTGGAAAGAGGGCGGCGCCACCAAAGAATCCTTTATTGCCCTTGCTAAGGATAAGAGCGATGATCCCGGCGTAAAGGAAAACGATGGACTCTACACGGATATCAACCCCTCTTCCCAGTATCTGACCCAGTTCCGTGATTGGGCTGTAGACGCTAAGCGTGTTGAAGGCGATCACGGCATCGTCGAAACCTCTGAAGGCTACCACATTATGTACTTTGAAGGCTATAGCGACGAAACTTACAGAGACTATCTGGTAAACACTGCTATGGTTAACGATGATATTAAAGAGTGGTACGATGGAATAATCGAAGCCGCCAAAACTGACTTGAAGGATACTTCTCGTCTGAATAAGGGCATGGCTATGGCCCCCAATGCCTAATAACGCATAAAAGTCCCCTCCTGTGGAATTCTTTTCCCAGGAGGGGTTTTATGTATCTAAAAAAACATTGGGGTCCCTTAGTTGCAGGTTTTTGTGCCGGCATTGTAAATGGTCTCTTCGGAGCGGGCGGCGGAATGGTCCTTGTCCCGTTGTTAACCATTCTGCCAGGGCTTGAAGATGAAGAGGTTTTCCCCAGTTCGGTTGCCATCATTTTGCCTATTTGTCTTGTAAGTCTTGCATTTATACTTCCCGGCTCACTATTTTCAATCGTTGACGCACTGCCCTATCTTTTCGGATCATTCGTTGGTGGAATATTTTCATGGAAATTGGGAAAGAAAATACCTACGAAATGGCTACATCGGCTTTTGGGTATATTCATTCTTTGGGGAGGCATTCAATATCTATGTTGAACAGTTGGATAGTCGCTCTGATCGTAGGCACAGTGTTGGGGGCTTTGGCCGGTATGGGAGTTGGCGGCGGCAGTTTATTAATTCTTTGGCTTACTATAGTGCTTGATACGTCGTACCCGGAAGCCAGGATAACGAATTTGTTATTCTTTTTACCCAGTGCAATAGTTGCTACCTTTCTGCGGCAAAAAGGAAAAGCCATATCCATAAAGCGGATATGGCCGTCGATTCTCTCGGGATGTATTGCTGCCGCACTGGCATCTTTTTGGGGCAAGCATATGGAACTTTCATTGTTAAAAAAACTATTTGGTGGTCTTTTGCTCCTTACCGGCATTCGGGAATTACTTTACCGGCCCCGAAATGCCAAATAACCTTCCAAAATCAGGGAAGCTGCAACAGCATCTACCGTATCTTTACGCTTTTTTCCGTGATAATTATGGGCAGACAGAATGTTATGTGCCTCAACCGTTGTTCTGCGTTCATCCCACAACTTAACAGGCAGGCCTGTTTCCTGCTCCACTTGTATTGCAAATTCCCGGCACAGTTGGGCTCTGGGTCCTTCTGTGCCGTCCATATTTTTCGGCAGTCCCATAGCAATCTCCCCCACGCCATTTTCTTTCGCAAGGCGGCAGATTTCCTTTAGGGTTTTATCCGCATTCCGGCTATGAATGACTGTGGTTGAACCAACGATGGAACATAGCAGATCGGAAATTGCCACGCCAGTTCTGGCATCTCCATAATCAATGGCCATAATTTTCATGATTTTTCGCTCCTTTTGTTACTTTGCACCCATTATAACCCAAAAAATGCAAAAAATAAAGAAAAAAGTTATTGACACCTCACCCCCACTGTGTTAGAATGATTCTACCTGTGAAAAAGGGCTTTTTTTATGCGCCTTTTTCAGCTTCGGAGCGGTAAATGTAGTTGACCGCTTACTAAATTTTTCATAGCCGAAGTGATACAGGGAGGCAAATTTAAGGAGGTGCCGTTATGCGCGTTAAAGTCACTTTGAGATGCTCCGAGTGCAAGCAAAGAAACTACAATTCTATGAAGAACAAGAAGTACGACCCTGACCGTCTCGAAATGAAGAAGTATTGCAGATTCTGCAAGAAACACACCATTCACAACGAGACCAAGTAAGGAGGCTCACTATGGCAGAAGCAAAGAAAGCAAATTGGTTCAAGCGCTTCTTCGGTGGTATCGCCAGATACTTCCGCGAACTCAGAAGTGAGCTGAAGAAGGTCGTTTGGCCCACCCCCAAGCAGGTTGTTAAGAATACCCTGATCGTGTTGGCTTGCGTGCTTATTGTAGGCGCCTTCATCTGGGTGTTCGACTATGTAGCAGGAACCGGTATCACCGCTCTGTATAGCCTGAAAGGTTAAGAGGGTGCGCTATGGCTGATACTGCAAAGTGGTATGTAGTCCATACCTATTCCGGCTATGAAAACACTGTAAAGGTCACTATTGAGAAGACGATTCAAAGCCGTCAGCTCCAAGAACAGATCCTTGCAGTGAACATCCCTATGGAAACAGTCACCGAGATTACTGAGTCCGGCGTAAGCAAGACTTATGACCGCAAACTCTACCCCGGTTATGTTTTTGTGAAGATGGTCTATAGTGATGACACCTGGCATGTCATCCGCAATGTTCGCGGCGTTTCCGGCTTCGTCGGTGCGTCCGGCAATGAACCGCTCCCCCTCACTGAAGATGAAGTCTATCAGATGGGTGTCGAGAAGAAGGAAATTGTTGTTAACTACGCTGTTGGCGATACTGTCCGCATTCTCGATGGTCCTCTCAGTTCCTTCACCGGCACTGTGGAGAGCATTGAGGTTGAGCAAAATGCAGTCAATGTGATTGTATCTATGTTTGGCCGCGAAACCTCTGTGGAATTCGAGCTCGATCAAGTAGAGGTTATTTCCCAATAACGCATCGGCTCGGATTGGAGCCGTAACGTGGGAGGGGTCAAAACCCCGAACAAATGCGCAGCAGCGCATCATTACCACATTTTATTCAGGAGGTGCTTATTATGGCACAGAAAGTCACTGGCATTATCAAACTTCAGATTAACGCCGCTAAGGCTACCGCATCCCCCCCTGTTGGCCCCGCTTTGGGTCAGCACGGCGTAAACATCGCTGCTTTCATCAAGGAATTCAACGCCCGCACCCAGGCTATGGAAGGCTACAAGATTCCTGTTGTTATCACTGTTTATGCTGACCGCAGCTTTACCTTTATCACCAAGACCCCTCCGACTCCCCTGCTGATTATGAAGGCAATCGGTCTGTCCAAGGGTTCCGGTGCACCCAACAAGACCAAGGTTGGCACTATCACTCGTGCACAGGTCTCTGAAATTGCTAAGACCAAGATGCCCGATCTGAACGTAAACTCTCTCGAAGCCGCTGAGGCTCAGGTTGCCGGCACTTGCCGCTCCATGGGCGTCACCGTTGTTGATTGATTATTTGCTATCCGAGAAAACTGCTCGGAAATGTGGGAGGATTTTTCCGCATCACCACTATAAGGAGGATATAATAAGTGTTTAGAGGCAAAAAATATCAGGAGAGCGCAAAGTTAATTGACCGCTCTGTTCAGTATGATCCCAGCGAAGCCCTGGATCTGGTTGTGAAGGGTGCTTCCGCTAAGTTCGATGAGACTGTTGAACTGCACATTAAGTTAGGTGTTGACTCCCGTCACGCTGACCAGCAGGTTCGTGGCGCCGTAGTTCTGCCCAACGGCACCGGCAAGACCCGCCGGGTTCTGGTTTTCGCAAAGGACGCCAAGGTTGATGAAGCTCTGGCAGCCGGTGCTGACTACGCCGGTGGTATGGAACTGGTTGAGAAGATCACCAAGGAGAACTGGTTTGAGTTCGACGTTGTTGTTGCTTCCCCCGACATGATGGGCGTTGTTGGCCGTCTGGGTAAGGTTCTGGGCCCCAAGGGCCTGATGCCCTCCCCCAAGGCCGGTACTGTTACCCCCAATGTTGCTGCTGCTGTGCAGGAAATCAAGGCCGGTAAGGTTGAGTACCGTCTGGACAAGACCAACATCATTCACTGCCCCATTGGCAAGGTATCTTTCGGCACTGAAAAGCTGACCGAAAACATGGATACTCTGATGCAGGCTGTTGTTAAGGCTAAGCCCGCTGCAGCTAAGGGTCAGTATATCCGGTCCTGTGTGGTTGTTTCCACTATGGGCCCCGGCGTAAAGGTTAACACTTCCAAGTACGCCTAATTGATGATACAAAAATCGCCTGAAAGTTTTGCTTTCAGGCGATTTTTATAAGCATACCCCGGAAGCGTAACTTCCGGGGTATCTCTTTATCCAAGCAACAGTTTATCGTCCGCTTCATCGGAACCACTGGCTTTGCTAAACAGAGCCAGCAATTGTTCAACTGTCAGGTTCTTCTTTTCTTCGCCTGAGACGTCAACAACAATTTTACCATCATACATCATAATCAACCGATTACCATGCGCAATTGCATCACGCATATTGTGGGTAATCATCAAAGTTGTTAAGTTATCACGGGAAACAATCTTCTCCGTAACCTCCAAAACCTTTGCCGCAGTTTTAGGATCCAGGGCAGCTGTATGTTCGTCAAGAAGAAGCAACTTAGGTTTACGCATTGTGGCCATCAGAAGTGTCAGTGCTTGACGTTGGCCACCGGACAGAAGACCAACCTTTGCTGTCATTCTTTCTTCCAAGCCAAGATCCAGGATCTTCAGCATTTCTTTGTATTCAGCACGTTCTTTTCGTGTAATGCCGGGCACAAGTGTGCGAATTTTGCCTCTTCTTGCTGCAAGAGCAAGATTTTCCTCAATTTGCATTGTGCCTGCGGTGCCCATCATAGGGTCTTGGAATACGCGACCTATGTACCTGGCTCGTTTATGCTCTGAAAGAGCAGTTACATCAACGCCATCAATGCAAATGCTTCCCTCATCGACTTTGTATGCGCCGGAAACACAATTCAAAAGTGTGGATTTTCCCGCACCGTTACCACCGATCACAGTCACAAAATCGCCAGGTTTCAATAATAGGTTTACGCCACGAAGCGCCCGTTTCTCATTAATGGTGCCTGCATTAAAAGTTTTATGAATATTGGCTATTTGGAGCATTGCGGCACCTCCTTTTTATGCTTGTGATGGGGATTTGTGTGAATGTTAGGAACAGTAAGGAACACGGCAACAATTGCGGCAGACATTAATTTCAAATACTGGGAATCCACCTTCAGCAGTGTCAATACAGCTTGAATTACAACATAATACACAATTGCGCCAAAGCTAACAGCCAAAAGTTTCAGCGCAAAATTCTTAAAGAGTTTACCAAAAAGAACATCGCCAATGATGATGGCAGCAAGGCCAATGACGATTGCGCCGCGACCCATATTGATTTCCGCATTACCGTTGTACTGAGCAAACAATGAACCGGATAGGGCCACAAGGCCATTTGCCAACATCAAGCCAATCATCTTATTGGCATTGGTGTTAATACCTTGTGCCCGGGCCATATTCTCATTAGCACCTGTTGCACGCAAAGATGAACCACGTTCCGTACCGAAGAACCAGTAAAGCAACCCAATAATGAGGACAGTCAAGATACCAAGATACAAAGGCGGATAATAGAAAATAGACTTGGTTCCATTCAACGCCTTACTTAAATACATGGCAGAAACCGCAAGGTTACTGTTTCTGGCAGGGATCGTTAAGGTAGAAACCAGTTTGCCCTGCTGCAAACCCATAATAATCATATTCACGGTCCAAAGGCCTAACTGTGTCAAAATGCCGGCAAGAATAGCAGGGATCTTGCATAACGTATGTAAAATACCGGTAATAGCACCAGCCATTGCGCCGGCAACAAATGCGCAAACCATTGCCAGCCATACAGGTTGACCCACAGCAACCAACATAATACAAACAGCGCCGCCTGTACAGAAGGAGCCGTCAACAGTCAAATCTGATAAGTTTAAGATACGATAAGTAATATACAAGCCAATTGCCATAATGCCCCATATAAGTCCAAGGGACATAACACCTGGCATTGCATTACCAAAATTCACAAGTCTCTCAAGCATAGGAAAACATCCTCAGTTCATAATAATTAAACCAACGGGGCAAGATGGAAACCACCTTGCCCTGTTTGAGTTATTCAGCAGGAGTCAATTTTTCGTAGCCCGGCAACGGGGTAATATTCAGTTCAGCACAAATCTCTTCGTTGTAGAGATATGAAACATCCTGAACATAGGCAATAGGCATCTTGGTAATGTCTGCGCCGTCCCGTAAAATTTGAACAGCCATTTCACCGGTGAGGTAGCCCAAATCATAGTAATCAATAGACATGGTTGCAATACCGCATCCGGAGCAAGTGCTGGCTTCACCTGCAATTACAGGAATACCGGCAGGGCGGCAGATGCTGTCAATAGCGGTTGCATAAGTTGCAACTGTATTGTCAGTTGGCACATAAATTGCATCAGCATAATTACATGCCTCGGTTGTAACCGAAAGCATATCACTGGTATCTGTAAAGGGATAGAACTTACATTCAAGGCCTTTCTTCTCCAGCTCTGTCTTCACAACGTCAACTTGGTACTTGGAGTTCGCTTCTGCACTACAGTATAGAAGCGCAACTTTCTTTGCGCCTGGGCACCAATCAACCAACATCTGCGCTTGTTTTTCCAGGTCAGCCAGGTCAGATGTGCCGGACACATTCGCTCCCACTGTGCCATTGAAATCTTTAATGCCCAATGCAACACCGTACTCTGTTACGGAAGTTCCTAAAATGGGAATGCTGTCAGTAGCATTAAAGGCAGCTGCAACGGCAGGCGTAGCATTGGCCATAATCATATCTACATTGGATGCGACAAAACCATTAATAATTGTGGAGCAGTTGGTGGCTTCGCCGGCGCCATCCTGGTAGTCAAATTCAACATTCTCTGCACCAAGGCCCTCCAATACGGCATCCTTGAAACCTTGCGTTGCCATATCCAGCGCAGGGTGGGGCATATATTGACAGATACCAATCAAATACTTTCCGTCATCGACATCAGAAGTTCCGCATGCACTCAAACCCAATAAAAGCATTATAGCGCATGCAATTGCAAGCAGTCTTTTCATTTTCTCTCTTTCCTTTCATAACACCCAAATTTATACGGTGTTCATTGCATCATTATACAACTACGGGCGCGGTATGTCAACCAAAATTCTTTCCATCGCGGACATTTATGCACGCTACACGAACACAAAACCATTCTTAACCACTGATCTGTGAAATATGGCAAATGCAAACATCTCACCTTAAAAATTTCAAAAAATATACAAAAATGTACTTGACATATAGAAAAATATCCTTTATAATACACGAGTTGCCAAAGACAGCAGGTGGCCATGCCGTAAGTCCTGCCGAGGTGCGCGGATATGATTAGTTTGCGTGTCTTTCTGTCTTCTGGCAGGAAGACACTTATTTTTTTCGGAGGTGAAACACAATGCCCAACGCAAAGGTTCTTGAGAGCAAGAAGGCAACTGTGGAAGCCCTGTCCGCAAAGATCAAGGATGCTACTTCCCTGGTTTTCGTTGATTACAGAGGTATCACTGTCGCTCAGGACACCGAGCTGCGTAAGCAGTTCCGTGAGGCTGGCGTTGAGTACTCCGTTGTTAAGAACACTCTGACCCGTTTCGCAACCAAGGAAAACGGTTACGATTTCGATGAGGTTCTCAACGGTACTACCGCTATGGCTTGCACGACCGGTGACCCCATTGCTCCCGCTCGCATCGTATGTGAGTTCGCCAAGAAAAACAAGCTCCCCCTGTCCATTAAGGGTGGCGTTGTTGAAGGCAGCGTTCTGACCGCAGACCAGCTCAATGGTTTCGGCGAACTGCCCAGCAAGAACGCTCTGGTGGCCCAGGTGCTTGGTACTTTCCTGGCTCCTATCTCCAGCCTGGCTTTTGTTCTGGACCAAGTCCGGATTCAGAAGGAAGGCGGCGCCCCCGCAGCCGAAGCTGCCGAGGCTTAATCCCGCATAACTCAACAAACAAAAACATTAACATTTACTATTTAGGAGGATTTTTACCATGGCTAGTGAAAAAGTCACTGCTCTCGTAGAGGAAGTTAAGGGTCTGACCGTTCTGGAACTGTCCGAACTGGTTCACACTCTGGAAGAAGTTTTTGGCGTTTCTGCCGCTGCTGCCGCTGTTGCCGGCCCCGCTGTCGCTGCTGCTGCTGAAGTTGAAGAGAAGACCGAGTTCGACGTTATCCTGAAGGAAGCCGGCGCTTCCAAGCTGAACGTCATCAAGGTTGTTCGTGAAGCTACCGGCCTGGGCCTGAAGGACGCTAAGGATCTGGTTGACGGCTGCCCCAAGACCCTGAAGGAAGCTATCTCCAAGGAAGATGCAGAAGCTCTGGTTGCCAAGCTGAAGGAAGCTGGCGCTACCGCCGAAATGAAGTAATTTACTTCCCTTACACAGAGAATCAGCCGCCAGCAATGGCGGCTGTTTTCATCCAAAATCATCTTATTGTAAGGAGGAACTATGGAACAACTTCTTCTTTATATAAAGAATTTAGATTTGAACTGGCAAAGCCTTTGCATAACGGCCGCAGTTTTAACGATTGGCAGCATTTTCGTAAGTTTACTTTCCCATGCAGTATTTGGTAAGCGCTCTGTAATTTTTGAATCCGCTTCCTCTGCAGTAGGCATTATCTTTATTTACGCCCTCACTGCCGTTATCTACAGCATCGGCACCCAGTATGTTTCTTATGCCGCTCCCCTACCCTTTGTCACCATCACCCATAAAGAAATGATGCTGATCAAAATGACTGGTTTGCATTACACGGATCTCTGTGGCATTCTTCTAAGCATGGTGATTTTATCTTTCATTATGAATATTACAGATCGTTGGCTACCCAAAGGCAAACATTTTATTGTGTGGGTCTTTTGGCGGTGTATTTGCATTGTCGGAACAATGCTTTTGCACCTGCTTGTAATCAATCTGATGCATAAATATCTGCCGGAAGGCATCTTGAGCTATGCACCCATCATTCTTCTTTGCTTGCTGGGCGTTATGATTTTGACAGGAGCGCTGAAAATCCTTGTCGGTGTTATTCTCACCACCGTTAACCCAATCATTGGTGCCCTCTATACTTTCTTCTTTGCAAATGTCATTGGCAGGCAGGTTACAAAGGCTGTTTTTACCACCGGCATTGTAACAGGATTGTTTTTCATCCTTGAGAAATTACAGATTGAAGCAATCAACATTCTTCCCGGTGCGCTAATTGCCTATATTCCCTTTGCACTGCTGCTTTTAGCCTGCTGGTACGGAATCAAAAAATTGGCATAATTTCCATTATTTTTTCCGGATTTTTGAAATTTCTATTTTACAAACGGCACACTATGTATTATAATAACTGCGTTGCAAATCCACAAATTTCGAGATTGGAAGTGTTACTATGAGTCGGACGTTTGGTACTGTTTCTATCGGACTCCGGGCCCCCATTATCCGTGAAGGCGACGATATGATAAAGATCGTTACCGATACTGTTCTGGAGGCAATGAAAAATGATGGTCTTTCCCCCAGAGATCGGGATATCGTGGCTATGACTGAAGCCATTGTTGCTCGTGCACAAGGCAATTACGCTTCTGTTGAAGCCATTGCAAAAGATGTTCGCAATAAGTTTGGCGGAGAAACCGTTGGTGTTATTTTCCCCATTCTGAGCCGTAACCGTTTTTCTATCTGCCTGCGCGGTATTGCATCCGGCTGTAAAAAGGTTATTTTGATGCTCAGTTATCCTGCTGACGAGGTTGGTAACCACCTGGTAGATATGGATATGCTGGATAAAAACGGCGTTGACCCCTACCGGGATGTACTGACCGAAGAACGTTATCGCGACCTCTTTGGCTATGTAAAGCACCCCTTTACAGGTGTGGACTATGTTGCGTACTACAGCCAGCTGATCCGGGAATGCGGTGCTGATGTGGAAGTTATTTTCGCCAATAATCCCAAAGCTATTGTTTCCTACACCAAAAATGTTCTCAATTGTGATATCCACACCAGAGCGCGTACCAAGCGCCTGCTTATTGCCGCCGGTGCTGAAAAGGTGTTTGGCTTGGATGAGATTATGACGGAAAGTGTTGACGGCAGTGGCTATAACGCCCGCTACGGCCTGCTCGGTTCCAACAAGGCTACCGAATCCACTGTAAAACTGTTCCCTCAGGATTGCCAGGATATGGTTTTGGCTATTCAGGAGAAACTCCTTGAATTAACCGGCAAACACATTGAAGTTATGGTCTACGGTGACGGTGCATTTAAGGATCCTGTGGGTAAGATTTGGGAACTGGCTGACCCGGTGGTCTCCCCTGCTTACACGCCCGGCTTGGAAGGCACACCTAATGAACTGAAGCTGAAGTACCTGGCAGACAACGACTTTGCCGATCTTTCCGGTAAGGAGCTCCAGGAGGCCATCAAAGCCAAGATACAGCAAAAGGACGGTTCCAGTCTTGTCGGCAATATGGCTGCCCAGGGCACTACGCCTCGCCGCCTGACCGATCTGATTGGCTCTCTGTGTGACTTAACATCCGGCTCCGGAGATAAGGGCACTCCCATCGTGTATATCCAAGGTTATTTTGATAACTACACCACAAACTAACAAAAAGCGAGAGCCAATCGGCTCTCGCTTTTGTTATGCTTCGAGGATCTTCTCAACAACACCGGATAGGTTATCTGTAGGAATTGTCTCCATCAGGCCATTGTCAAAAGCCTCAGCAACTTTCGGATCAATGGGCAGCTTTGCAAGAACAGGTAAATCAAACGTCTTGGCCACCTCGTCCAAATGGCTTTTTCCAAAGACCTCGATCTTCTTGCCACAATCGGGGCATTCCAAATAACTATAATTCTCCACAAAGCCCAAAACGGGAATATGCATCATATTCGCCATTTTTACGGCCTTGCTGACGATCATTCCAACCAGATCCTGGGGGCTGGTGACGATCACAATACCGTCAACAGGCAGGCTTTGGAATACTGTCAGAGGCACATCGCCGGTTCCGGGAGGCATATCCACAAACATATAGTCTACATCTTCCCAGATCACGTCAGTCCAAAACTGCTTGACTGCACCGGCAATCACAGGTCCACGCCACACAACAGGATCCGTATTGTTATCCAGCAGCAGGTTAATGGACATCACC
>JAZNZO010000057.1:0-3860 GCA_045594945.1 Faecousia sp. | reverse complement strand
ACCGCTTGGCCTCCGACTTTGTTGCGGAAGTACCTGTTGCGGAAGTTCCTGTTGCGGAAGTTCCTGTTGCGGAGGAAGTTCCTGTTGCGGAGGAAGTTCCTGTAGTGCAGGAAGTACCTGTTGTACAGGAAACGCCTGTGGTGCAGCAAGTGCCTGCTCCCCAAAAGCAAAAGAAAAAGAAGAAGGTTTGGCCCTGGATTGTGGGCGTGATTGCCCTGCTTTTGGCAGCGGCTGTGGTGTTCTGCATTTTCTGGGTAAATCCCTATTTTGCCAAGAAGAATGCCTATGAAAAGGCAATGGAGTGCCTGGAGCAGAATGACTTTGACGGCGCACTGGAAAACTTTGAAATTGCCGGTGATTACGAAGATGCTGCCACTTACTTAGAAGGCCTGCAGGAAAAGGAAGACCGCTATACATATGCTGTGCAGGCGATGGGTGAGGACCGGTATGACGATGCCTGGGCTGCTTTTTCTGACCTGGGCACCTATCGGGATGCACCTCAGAAGGTGCAGGATTGCCTGCTGCAGTTGGCACTGGGTTGCCTTTCCCGGCAGAGCGTAGAAGATGCCAACTTCTATGTAGACGATATGGATGAAGATACCTATGCAGCCTTCATGGAAATCTATGAAAGAGACTATGCAGACTTGCAGGTATTTGCCATTCTGGAAAGTCTGCTGGATGCACGGAACAAGGCTGAAAACGGAGAAGCACCAGTTCTTTATGACATCATAAAGGCAGAAAACAGCGGTCTTTCCGCCATTGACAATTTGCCCATGTTTGCAGACCCGGCGCTTGAGGAACTGGTGGCTGCCTATGCGCAGGGTGTACAGAAGCAACTTGGTGCGTTCACAGAAGATGGGAAAATTGATAACTACGATTTCTATGAGGGCGCTTATTTGCGTTCTGCCGCTGTTGAAGCCCTTATTTCTGAGTACGGTTTCCTGGAAGAAAGGGAGGACCTTTCCAAGGTCTATGAAGGCACTGCCGTCTACTTTGAGGCGATTATGGACTTGCAGCTTGCCCTGGAAGACCAATTAGAAACTGTGCAAGCCGTGAAGGGCGCTGACGGCAAGGACTATCTGCCTTTCAGCAACACAACCGACGGAGCAGCCAAAATCTGCTTCTACAATAACTTCTATGTAGCAGATGCCCATTTGGGTGGCAACGAGGCAACCATGTATATCCTGCCCGGTGAAACCGTCTATATCCCTGTGGAAGCACCCGAGAAAGCCTATGACCAGTGGCGGATAGACTGGGACTTCCTGGAAATCTACTGTGGCGAAGACCTGAAGGTGGAAGCCGGCGTCTACAAACTGGAAAGCATGGTGATTAAGGATGTTTTCTATGATCTGGAGGCTCTGAAAACCGAGGGCATCACCGCTGACAGTGTGGTGGTGACCATCAAAAATGACAGCACCGGCACATGGACGGAACTGGATAAAACCAATGCGTTTACCTACAGTTCCAGCCTGATTGCCATTGACGGCACCGATGTGCGCCTGCCCTACAGTTCTGCCCCCGGCAAAATTGTGGTAGCGTTTGACAACTATACTTATGTGCTGACCCTGAACAGCCTGGCGGCATAAAGGATATTTCAAAACACGCCTGTGTGCACAGGCGTGTTTTTCTTTGTTTCCAACATAGAAAAAGGTTGCTTTTACAAGAGGAAAGGGATATAATAGAAAAAGATTGTTGCTTGCAAAACGGAATTTTTTACAAAGGATGAATGGCTATGAATTTTGACAGCAAATGCCTCCACGCAGGCTATCGGCCCGGCAACGGAGAGCCCCGAAACATTCCTATTATTCAGTCCACCACGTTCCGCTATGAAACCAGCGAAGATATGGGCAAACTCTTTGATTTGGAGGCTTCCGGCTATTTCTACACCCGGCTCCAAAATCCCACTTCCGATGCAGTGGCCGCCCGGCTGTGCCAGTTGGAAGGGGGCAGCGCGGCGATGCTTCTGTCTTCCGGACAGGCCGCCTCTTTCTTTGCGATTTTTAATATTGCCTCTGCCGGTGACCATGTGGTTTGCTCCACTTCCATCTACGGCGGCACCTATAACCTCTTTGCGGTGACCATGAAGCGGATGGGCATTGAATTTACCTTCGTTGACCCGGACAGCACCGAGGAGGAACTGAACGCCGCATTCCGGCCCAATACCAAGGCCATGTTCGGCGAGACCATTGCCAATCCTGCACTGACAGTTCTGGATATTGAAAAGTTTGCCAAGGTGGCCCACAGTCATGGCGTGCCCCTGATTGTGGATAATACCTTTGCTACCCCCTGGGGCTGCCGGCCCTTTGAGTGGGGCGCGGATATTGTTACCCACTCCACCACCAAGTATCTGGACGGTCACGCCGCTGCCGTTGGCGGTGCCATTATCGACTCCGGCAACTTTGACTGGGATAAGTATGCAGATAAGTTCCCCGGCCTGACCACCCCCGATGACAGTTATCACGGTGTTACCTACACCAAGAAGTTTGGCTTGGGCGGCGCATATATCACCAAGGCCACCGCCCAACTGATGCGGGACTTTGGCTCTACCCCTGCGCCTATGAATGCCTGGCTTTTGGGAATGGGTATGGAGACCCTGCCTTTGCGGATGGAAAAGCATTGCGCCAACGCCCTGGCCGTTGCCAAGTTCCTGCAAAATCACGAAAAAGTGGCTTGGGTTCGCTACGCAGGCCTGCCCGGTGATAAATACTATGAATTGGGCCAAAAGTATCTGCCCAAGGGCTGCTGCGGCGTTGTATCCTTTGGTTTGACCGGCGGCAGAAAAGGCGCAGAAGCCTTTATGGCAAAACTGAAACTTTGCTCCATCGCCACCCACGTGGCCGATGCCAAGACCTGTATTTTGCATCCTGCTTCTGCTACGCACCGGCAGATGAACGATGCAGAACTGATTGCCGCAGGAGTCGGCCCGGATCTGGTCCGCCTGTCTGTGGGCATTGAAGACCCGGCGGATTTGATTGCTGACCTTGCACAGGCACTGGAGAATGTATAAAATGAAAATTGGTTACGATAACGAATTGTATATTCGCACCCAGTCGGAGCATATCCGGCAACGGATTGCCCAGTTTGGCGGCAAGCTGTATCTGGAATTCGGCGGAAAACTCTATGACGATTACCACGCCGCCAGGGTGCTGCCCGGTTTTGAGCCGGACAGTAAACTGAAAATGCTCCTGGAAATCAAGGAGCAGGTGGAAGTGGTAATTGCCATCAATGCCGACGACATTGAGAAGAACAAAATCCGGGGCGATTTGGGCATTACCTATGACCGGGATGTTATCCGGCTCATTGAAATTTTTCGGGGTTTTGGACTGTATGTCAGTTCTGTGGTGCTGACCCGGTTTGCCGGGCAGAGCCTTGCCAAAGCCTTCCAGGAAAGACTGGAAAGCATGGGCATCCGGGTATATCACCACTATGCCATTGAGGGGTATCCGGCCAACATTTCCCACATTGTCAGCGATGAGGGCTACGGCAAGAACGAGTATATTGAAACTTCCCGCGAACTGGTGGTTATCACTGCCCCCGGCCCCGGCAGCGGCAAACTGGCCACCTGTTTGAGCCAACTCTACCACGAACACAAGCGGGGGAAAACGGCTGGCTATGCCAAGTTTGAAACCTTCCCCATTTGGAATTTGCCCCTTAATCATCCGGTGAATTTGGCCTATGAAGCCGCCACCGCCGACCTGAAAGATGTGAATATGATTGACCCCTTCCATTTGGAAGCCTACGGTCAAACCACCGTCAACTATAACCGGGATGTGGAAGCATTCCCTGTGCTGGTGGCCATTTTTGAGCAGATTTTGGGCTACTGCCCCTATAAATCGCCCACAGATATGGGCGTGAATATG
>JAZNZO010000056.1:0-7178 GCA_045594945.1 Faecousia sp. | reverse complement strand
AACACATGGTAGCCCCGCTAATATCTCCGGTAAATATTATAATGCTGTCGCTTATGACGTTAACCACGAAACCGGCCGCATTGATTATGATGAAATTCGCGATTTAGCGAAGAAGCACAATCCGAAACTGATCATTGCCGGCGCATCTGCTTATCCCCGGGCAATTGACTTCTCTATTTTTGCAGACATTGCTCACGAAGTTGGTGCAGTATTTATGGTGGATATGGCACATATCGCAGGCCTGGTTGCAGGTGGTGTCCATCAGAGTCCTGTTCCGTATGCTGACATCGTTACAACCACAACTCATAAGACCCTTCGTGGTCCCCGGGGCGGCTTGATTTTGGCAAAAGAGGAGTTTGCCAAGAAACTTAACTCCGGTGTATTCCCCGGCACCCAGGGCGGTCCCCTGGAACATATCATTGCCGCTAAGGCTATTTGCTTGAAAGAAGCAATGAGCGATGATTTTAAGACCTATGCAAAGAATGTGGTTGCAAATGCAAAGGTGCTGGCAGATGCGATGCTGGAAGAAGGCTTTGACCTTGTTACCGGCGGCACAGATAACCACTTGATGCTGGCGGATCTTCGCCCCATGCACATTACAGGCATTGAACTTCAGAACCGCTGTGACAGCAATCATGTTACACTGAATAAGAATGCGATTCCCGGTGACCCAGAGAAGCCTTCGATTACAAGCGGTGTGCGAATTGGCACGGCTGCAGTGACCACAAGAGGTCTGGGCACTGAAGAGATGAAGATGATTGCCAAGTGCATCGGTATGACCGCCCGCGACTTTGAAGGCACATCTAACCAGGTTAAGGCCATTGTTCACGAGATTTGTGAGAAATTCCCTATGTATAAATAATAAAAATGCAGTGCGAAAGCACTGCATTTTTTATAGAGCATTTACTTCAATTACTGTTAATTTGCGTTCCTTTACTATAAAACGGATATCAAATCCTGCAAAGGAAATGCCATAAACTCGGTCTGAATCCTTCTGATATGAGGGGCGAGGGTCATGGGATAGAACCCCAACAGCAGCATCGCGTTTAATCTTTGGAAGTTTGTTTATTAATTCGTCAGGAAAGTCTACATTCAATAGATAACTGTCTGCGGTGTCTGTAAAACCGCCCGTAGCATCCGGATGACAATCTCCATAGGGAACATACGGCTTGATATCAAAGATTGGCGTTCCGTCCATCAAGTCTGCTCCGGATATATGGATAACCGTACCGAATTCCTTTGTTTCCTCCAGGCCTTCAAATTTGACACTTGACAGTCCCATGAAGTTTGGGCGGAAAGTAGATCTTGTAGCAAAAACTCCCAGTCTGGTGTTTCCGCCTAAGCGCGGAGGCCTGACAGTAGGCGACCAGTCTTTGTCTGCGTTTGCAGAAAATTGCCAGATGAGCCACAGGTGGGAGAAACCGTCAATGCCACGAAACATATCGGGATTACGGAATTCCGGCTCCATAATGATTGTTGCCTGCAACTCTTTAACAAGCCCGCTTTGTCTTGGAATTCCAAACTTTGTGGGAAAGTCACTCTTAATTTTACCAATGATTTGCATTTGTACACATTCCATATTAACGGTTCCCCTTCCTGAGCATAAAGGAAATAGCGAATAATACGGCAAGAACAAGACAAATCGCAGCGCCGGCAGAACAACCGAGAAAATAGGAGATGCATAGACCGGCGATTGATGCGATCAAGGCAAAAGCAACAGCAAAAACATGATACTGTTTTATATTCTTGGCTATATTTCGGGAGGCTGCACCGGGCAGGATGAGCAAAGAGTTAAGAATCAGTAAACCGACCCAGGAAATTGCAAGGGTTACTACCACTGCAACAACGGTTGTAAAGATTGTTTGCACGAGAAATGTAGAAATGCCTCTGGAAGAAGCCAACTGTGGATAAACGGAAGAGAGGAGTAGTCTATTGCTGTATATGGTCCAAAATACTAATACGCATACAAGCACAATGGCCAACATACCGATTTCAGAGGGCGTTACAGACAGAATATCACCGATTAAATACTTGTTGTACTTGGTGAAGCTGTTACCGCCAAGGGTGGCAATAAAGATGCCAAGCGCAACAGCAGTGCTGGAAAATACACCAATCAGAGCATCTGCTGTCTGACTGCTTTTATGACGTACAAAGGAAAACAAAAGGGAAAAGGCGATGGCAAAAACCACTGCAAAAATAATGGGTGTGCCAATACCGCAGATTGCGCCAATAGCAATGCCTGTAAAAGCAGAATGGCCCAAGGCATCGGAGAAGAAAGTCATTTTCCCGGATACCACCATTGTGGACATCAAGCCAAAGAGGGGAGCCATAATCAGAATTGCCAGGAGGGCGTTTTGCATAAAACGCCAATGGAAAAGGTCCAAAGGGATGGCATCGCAAATAGCATACCAAATACTCATTTTGCACCGCCCTTTCTGTGAAATACACGCTCAAATTCAGGGCTGGATAAAACATCGGCGGCAGCGCCCCGAGATAGGATTTCTTTATCTATCAGCACTACTTGATCGGCATATTTTGATAGATTCGTAAAATCATGAGTTGTCATCAAAATGGATAGATCATATTCCTTGCGGATTTCATCCAGCATATCCATAAGAGCGGAAATGCCCTCCACGTCAACCCCGGAAAGGGGCTCGTCCAGTATAAGAATGTTTGGCAACGGCTCTAACGCAAGGGCTAAAAGGACTCTCTGCAGTTCACCGCCGGAGAGCGCGCCAACAGTCTTGTCAATCAGTTTTTCGCCATGTACACGCGCAAGACAATCTGCAATTTTCGTTCGCATTGTTTTGCTGACACCCCAAAAAGCAGGACGCCTACTCATACAGCAGGCGAATAGATCCGCAACACTCATAGGGTCTCCGGGATCAAATGTGGGACTTTGCGGCACATAACCGATTTTCGGCTTCCTGTTTCTTTGCCCCGGGACGGAGAAAGAGATCAATCCGGCATAGTCTTCCAGTCCTAAAATTGCTTTAATAAGGGTACTTTTACCTGCACCGTTAGGGCCAATCAACGCAATTAGTTCGCCGCAGTGTACGTGTAAATTAACGCCGGAAAGAATTTTTTGATTGCCTTTCTTAACTTCTAAATCTTGAATTCGCAGGCAGCAGGAATGGCCACATCCATTGCCGTGAGGGTGCATATTCATTCAAGTGCCTCCTTTAGTGTTTGAATATTGTGTTCCATAGCTTCGAAATAATCTCGATTGGAAAGTCCCATATCCAATTCATATACAGCCACACCTGTTTCTGCAGCAATAATGGTTGCTGCAGAAGAGGCGCTGCTTGTCTCAATAAAAATCGCAGGTATATTGTTTGACCGAATTAGTTGAACAACTTCAATTAGTTCGTGGGCAGAGGATTCAGCACCGGATTCCTCCTCAATTGCTTTCAGAATATGCAGGTCAAAAGTGTCTGCAAAATAGGTGAAGCCATCGTGAAATGTGATGAGATTACGGCATGCAAGGTCATTGAGAACGCTTGATTTATTTTCCAGTTCTGCAAATTTTGTATTGAGGGATAAAAGGTTTTGGGTAAAAATGTGGGAATGTTCAGGATAGGCATTACAAAGCCCTGCGGAAATATTCTGTGCCATCTTCCTGGCATTTGAGATGCTGAGCCATATGTGAGGATCTTGCGCATGGAGATGGTCCTTATGATGCTGGTGCTCACCGCCGTGTAAATCAATGCCAAAGGAACTGTCAATTGTTTTTTTGCCACTGGGTAGTGCGTCAGCAAGAAAATCCTCAAATCCTGCGCCGTTTACAATAATTATTTCCGCAGCCTCCAACATCCGCATCTGACTGACTTGCAAGGAATAATCGTGAAGGCAGGATACATTTTCGTTAATCAAAAGGCCTACTTCTAATGGAGTTCCCTCGCAAAGTATGCTGGAAAACTGATATAGCGGTTTTGTGGTTGCAAGTATCTGTGCCTTTTCATTATCCTTACAACCTGCAGATAGGATTAGGAGACAGAAAAGGAGAAATAACGTTGTAAATTTTTTCATTTTATTCATCACTCTTTGCACTTTTTATGCATATAGCATACCATATTTGTCAAGAAATGCAAATAAAAAAGGCTGGAAACCCAGCCTTTTTTATTAGTGCGTTTCCAACCAATCGTTGACCTTTGTCTTCGCTACACGCAGGATATCTTCCTGGGGATAGGGAGAAGCTTCGCCACCCAAAACGTGGAGAAAATACAAACCACCAGGGGTCTGGTAGAGGGTCTCTTCATAACCGGCAGGATCGCCGAAGTAACTGTACGTGTACTTCTTTACGACAGTAGATGTTTCGGTGTCGTACTCTTTCTTGCAAATGATCTTCTGCATATGTATACTCCTTTCATAAATTACAGTTGCTATTATATACAAAAAGTTGTAAAAATCAAGTGAAAACCGTCATAACATGAATATTTGGCACAATTTTACAACTTCTTGTGCAATTTATAGACGATTGTGTATGCTTGTGCTATAATTAAGATAAAGGAGCGTGCTTATGAAAGATATTCCTATATTTTCAACAGACAACGGTGTTGCATCCTTGTCTCTACAGCAAATTCCTTATACTGGATTTGCGCACATAACAATTCATTCAACTGTTGCATTTGATGCTTTTTTGCGAGAGTGCGTTGGTTTCTGCCGTGCTGCCGGTGCAGATAGCATTCTTGCAAACGGTCATTCCAATTTGGAATGTTATCCCATTTACACAAAAATACTACGTATGCAAACGCCCACTCCGGAAGACAATGGACAGGCCTGTCTCTTTCCTCTTACAGAGAATACATTGGACACATGGAGGGCCATCTACAACAGTAGGATGAAGGGCGTACCAAATGCTGTGATTGCGTCAAAACAAATGGTGAGAGACTTAATAGATAAAAGGACGGCCTATTTCGTACACGATAATGGGGAATTATTAGGTATAGGTGTTGTGGAGGAGGATGTGATCCGCGCTATCGCGTCATGTAAAAAAGGAGCAGGGGAGACAGTGATGAAAGCACTCTGCGGCGCAGTTTGTGCTGATACAGTTAAAGTAGAAGTCGCTGAGAACAACCTTCCTGCTATGAAGTTATATTGCCGGATGGGCTTTGTTGCAACGGCGATAATAAATACTTGGTACGATGTTTCTAAAATTTTTTGAATGTCAAGTAAAAATACTTGACAAAGGTGATTTGCTGGTGTATGATATGCAAGGTGTCAAGGGAATAACCTTGACAGAGGAGGCATTATGGACGCACTGGATATGACACTTCTGTTTGACTACTATGGAGAATTGCTTACAGACCGTCAGCGCATGTGCATTGATTTGCGCCATAACCAAGACCTTTCCTTGGCTGAAATTGCCCAGGAATTGCAGGTCAGCCGCCAAGGTGTTTATGATAATTTAAGCAGAGCAGAGGCTCTTCTGCGGAATATGGAAGAGAAAACCGGCTGTGTTCGGCGTGATCTTGCTTGCCGGCGAGCGGCGGCTGATATCTTACAGAATGTAAATGCACTGCTTAATCATCCCGATAAAACCGTTTCTGCTATCGCCGATAAAATTGCACTGGCGGCGCGGGAACTTGAGGAGTAAGTATGGCTTTTGAAGGATTAACTGAAAAAATTTCTGCTGCCTTCAAGAAGCTCAGAGGCAAAGGCAGATTGAAAGAATCTGATGTCAAAGAAGCAATGCGCGAAATTCGCATGGCTCTTTTGGAAGCGGATGTCAGCTACAAGGTCGTTAAGGACTTTACAAAGGCAGTCACTGAGCGCTGTGTTGGCGTTGATGTGTTAGAGGCGTTAAGCCCCGCGCAAATGATCGTGAAGATTGTTAACGAAGAGTTGACAAAACTTATGGGCAGTGATGCGAAACACATTACGATCAATCCAAACGGCCCTACAGTTGTAATGCTTGTTGGCTTGCAAGGTGCAGGTAAGACTACCAATGGTTCCAAATTGGCAGGCCTTATGAAGCGCCAGGGTAGAAATCCTTTGCTTGTTGCATGCGATATTTATCGGCCTGCGGCTATTCAGCAGTTGAAGGTTTGCGGTGAGAAACTGGGCATTCCGGTTTTCGAAAAAGGACAGACCGATCCGGTGCGGATTGCAAAAGATGCTCTTTTGTATGCCCGCCAACATGGACACGATATGGTGTTCCTTGATACTGCCGGACGTTTGCATATTGATGAGACCTTAATGGAGGAACTGCAAAATATTAAGGCCCAGGTCAAACCCAGCGAAATTATGCTTGTCATAGATGCGATGACCGGTCAGGATGCAGTAAACGCGGCAGAAAGTTTCAATAGTTGGCTGGATATTGACTCTGTAATGCTTTCCAAATTGGATGGCGATGCAAGAGGCGGTGCAGCCCTTTCAGTCCGTGCTATTACCGGTAAACCGATTAAGTTTGCAGGTATGGGTGAAAAACTTGAAGACATTGAAGTGTTTCATCCGGAGCGTATGGCTTCCAGAATTTTAGGCATGGGCGATGTCCTTAGCTTGATTGAAAAAGCTGAGCAGGCCTATGATGCAAAACAAGCCGCCAAACTTGAGGAAAAAATGCGCACCAATAAGTTTACTCTGCAGGACTTTTACGACCAATTGGTGCAGCTTAAGTCTATGGGCTCTATGCAGGATATTCTTTCCCAACTTCCCGGTGGAATGGGCATGAAGAACATCCAACTGGATGAAAAGGCTATGAGTCGTACTGAGGCCATTATTCTTTCAATGACTCCCAAAGAAAGGGAAAACCCCAACATTATTGCGGCCAGCCGCAAAAAGAGAATTGCCTCTGGTGCCGGTGTGAAGGTTGAGGATGTAAACCGCCTTTTGAAATCATTTGATCAGATGAAGGCAATGATGAAGCAGTTTTCCGGCCCGGGTATGGGCAAAAAAATGAAGCGGATGCGCTCAATGGGCGGATTTGGCGGATTCGGCTTCTAAGTAACTTGTTCGATGAAGCAAATGCTTTGCGAAATAGATATTTAAATTTTTTGGAGGTGAAACCCATGGTTAAAATCAGATTGAGAAGAATGGGCGCTAAGAAGGCTCCTTACTACCGGATTGTTGTTGCTGATTCCCGCAGCCCCCGTGATGGCCGTTGCATCGAAGAAATCGGCACCTACAACCCCCTGACCCAGCCTGCAAAGTCGGATCGGAGCCATGTCGGTCTGTGA
>JAZNZO010000055.1:0-2356 GCA_045594945.1 Faecousia sp. | reverse complement strand
GTCTTAAGCATGATTTAAGATCTCCTTTCCTTAGCCTCTTGCGGAAGCCTTCTGGGGATTTCTGCCGGAAGCCTTCTGCGGGTTCTTGCTGATGCCGGTAGCGCCGGAAGCAACCTTGTTGTTCTTCACAGTGTTCCGGATGTAGACCAGACCGCCCTTGGGGCCGGGAACGGCACCGCGAATAACGATCATGTTCAGCTCTGCGTCTACCTTAACAACTTCCAGGTTCTCAATGGTAACCTGCTCATTGCCCATCTGGCCGGCGCCAATCTTGCCGGGGAAGATACGGGACTGGTGAGAAGATGCGCCCATAGAGCCTGCGTGACGGTGAACAGGGCCACCGCCGTGAGTCATGTCAGTGCGGTGTGCACCGTGACGCTTGATAACGCCCTGGTATCCATGACCCTTGGAAATGCCGGTGATATCAATCATATCGCCAGCAGCGAAGACGTCAGCCTTAACAACATCTCCCACATTCAGTGCGGAGGTGTCTTCCAGTCTGAACTCCTTCAGGTGCTTAACAGCCTCAACGCCAGCCTTCTTCAGGTGGCCGGCTTCAGGCTTGGTGAGCTTGGATTCCTTAACGGATTCAAAGCCCAACTGTACGGCTTCATAGCCGTCGGTTTCGATGGTCTTCTTCTGAGTAACGGTGCAGGGGCCGGCTTCCACAACGGTAACCGGAATTACCTTGCCGCTCTCATCGAAGATCTGGGTCATGCCCACTTTCTTGCCGATGATTGCTTTTTTCATTTTGGTTTTCTCCTTAAAAATAGGTTATTGGTTGACGAATGCATTGGGTACATCCTGCCAACATGACCCGTCCGCCCGATGCCAGACAGTGCGGGCAGCGGTAATTTTACGCATACATATATATTAATGTATACCGGGCAAGCAGCGATGAAATGGACAAGGGCGCTGACCGAGATATTTTGAAGCAGGAAAAGGCAGAACATCGCAGAAATACTTTGTGTATTTCAAGATGTGATAACGCATTACTGCTTTAAAAGAGCCGGACAGGGCCGCAGGCGATTTCATTGATGTTTGCCTAAAATTACAGCTTTATCTCTATCTCAACACCAGCAGGCAGGTCCAGGCTCATCAGGGCCTCGACGGTCTTCTGATTGGGGTTGAGGATATCGATCAGTCTCTTGTGGGTTCTGCGCTCAAACTGCTCACGGCTGTCCTTATACTTGTGAACAGCGCGAAGGATGGTAACAACTTCCTTCTTGGTGGGCAGGGGGATGGGACCGGAGACGGAAGCGCCGTTGCGCTTAGCGGTGTCTACGATCTTTGCCGCACTGGAGTCGATCAACTGATGATCGTAAGCCTTCAGGCGGATGCGAATCATTTGGTTTGCCATGGTTTGTTTTCCTCCTTGAATTTCGTACTCAGTTTTGCTTGGTTTTGGCTGGGTACGGTCGAACTGTTTTTTGTTCACGCCACCGTGCGTATCACTTTGTGCCAAGAAAAATGGCCGACGCAAGGCCGACCCCTTTCCTGTCGCAACGATATACGCAGCGCAAACAGGACAGTTCAGCCGCCCGATGACCGGACATACTCCGCAGAAGTTACCGTTTTTCAACGCAATCTCCTGCATCATCGCAGTGCGCGCATAGTTTCCCTACACACGCTCGAATATAATAACACCCCAAACCCCATTTGTCAACATAATTTTTTCAAAAAATATAAAAATTTTTTCATCAAAAAAGCGAGCATTTCCAACAGGAAACACTCGCTCTTTTACTTACTTGTTGCTGCGCAGAATGCAGCTATTCTCCCCTACTTCCAGGATCCAATCGCAGCAGTCCATTGGCGCTTGCTTGTGGGTCACGGCGATGCAGGTCGTATTGGGTAGGGTTTTGAGCCGCTCCAGCACCAGTTTTTCTGTTTCCGCATCCAATGCAGAGGTGGCTTCATCCAAAAGAAGGATGGGCGCTTGGGAAAGAACAGCTCTTGCAATGGAAAGCCGCTGTGCCTGGCCCTCGGAAAGGCCTGCACCGCTTTCCCCTAACACGGTATCCAAGCCCTGGGGAAGTCCCGGCAGGAATGCATCCATACCGCTGATGAATACTGCCCGGTCGATCTCTTCTTCGGTGGCATCGGGACGGGTGATGCAAAGATTCTCCCGAATCGTACCGCTGAGCAGCAGATTTCCCTGGGGTACATAGGCAAACAGGCTCCGGGTGGTAGCATCCACCGGGGTCTCTGTCGCGCCGCTGCGGAAAGCAAGGCTTCCCTCCTCCGGACGAAGAACGCCCAAAAGAAGTTTCAGAAGGGTACTCTTGCCGATGCCGGACTGGCCGGTGATCACACCGAAGGTATTTTTCGGCAGGAAGAAGGATGCGTTTTCAAATAC
>JAZNZO010000054.1:0-7832 GCA_045594945.1 Faecousia sp. | reverse complement strand
CCTTAGGCTTTTCACCACGTTCCTCCAAAACTGCCTCGTCCAACAGCTTCAGATACATGTCGTAGCCCACAGACATCATATGGCCGGACTGTTCAGCGCCCAAAAGGTTGCCGGCACCCCGGATCTCCAGGTCGCGCATGGCAATCTTAAAGCCGGAACCGAATTCAGCAAAATCCCGAATAGCGGTCAATCTCTTTTCTGCCACTTCTGTCAGATTTTTGTCAGGTCGGTAGGTGAAATAGGCGTAAGCATGCCGGGTTGAACGGCCCACGCGGCCCCGTAACTGATGCAGCTGGGATAGACCAAAACGATCCGCGTTTTCAATGATAAGCGTGTTTACATTGGGAATATCCAAGCCGGTTTCAATGATTGTTGTACACACAAGTACTTGAATATCTCCATTTGCCATATCCTGCATCACATCACTGAGGGCATCTTCACCCATTTTTCCGTGCGCAACAGCCACAGAAAGGCCGGGAATACGCTGTTTCAGGGCGGCCGCGCAGCGATCAATCGTTTCCACCCGGTTATGCAGGTAATAGACCTGGCCACCGCGCATTACTTCTTTGCGGATGGCATCGTCAATGATACCATTGCTATGCTCCATTACAAAGGTCTGCACCGGATATCTGTCAGATGGCGGTACTTCAATGGTGGACATATCCCGAATACCGGAAAGAGCCATATTTAAGGTGCGGGGAATGGGCGTTGCAGACAAGGTCAGAACATCCACCCCTTTGGCGATTTCCTTCAATCGTTCCTTATGGCTAACGCCAAAACGCTGTTCTTCATCCACTATCAACAGACCCAAATCCTTAAATTCCACAGATTTTTGCAGAAGTTTATGGGTGCCGATGATCAAATCCACAAGGCCGGCTCGCAGATTTTGCAGTGTTTTCTTCTGTTCATTGGCGCTGCGGAAACGGCTGAGAACATCAATGTTCACCGGAAAGCCCCGAAACCGATTTAGGGCAGTTTGGTAATGCTGCTGGGCAAGGACGGTAGTAGGAACTAAAATTGCAACCTGTTTTCCGTCCATAATGGCCTTCATTACCGCACGCATTGCAACTTCGGTTTTGCCAAATCCAACGTCTCCACAAAGGAGACGGTCCATAGGAATGGGGGCTTCCATATCTTTTTTAATTTCGCTGATACAGCGTAGCTGGTCTTCTGTTTCCGGGTAGGGGAAATTATCCTCAAATTCCTTTTGCCAAGGACTGTCGGCACCAAAGGGGAATCCTTCCTGGTGCTTTCTGGCTGCATAGAGTTTGATAAGTTCTTCTGCCATATCTTTTGCTGCGCTTCTGGCCCGTGCCTTGGTTTTTTGCCAGGCATCAGTGCCGATTTTGTTCAGCCGGATATTGGCATCCTCACCGCCGCCGATATACTTGCTTACAAGGTCTAATTGGGTGGCAGGGACAAAGAGGGTATCCGTTCCCTGATAAGCGATTTTTACATAGTCTTTAATGGCACCGTCAACTTTGATTTGTTCCATAGACACAAAACGTCCAATGCCGTAATTCTCGTGGACAACCAAATCGCCGGGGGATAGATCCGTAAAAGAATTGAGTTTCTGCCGATTCGTAGCAGACTTTTTTGTTTTTCTTTTGGGTTCTCCCTTTGCCATAAGTTGGCCTTCTGTCAAAACGGCTAATCTGGAGTCGGGGTATTCCATACCATAGGGCAAAGTGCCATCTGTCAAAAGGATTTGTCCCGGCTTAGGCATCGAAGTAAGGGGAATGGACAAAACAGCGGAGATGTTGCGGGATTGGAGCATTTCCTGCATAAGTTCCGCTCTTCTGCGGCTGCCGCATAATACAAGGCTGGAAAACTCCATTTTTTGGTAATGGCTTAGGTCTGCTGCAGCGGTATCCATACTGCCACCGTAACTGGGCAGCTGCTTGGCCGTCATAGGATAAAGAACTTTAGGCGGGTTTTCTTCGGGGTAGGAACTACCACCAAAGGTATCTGCATAAAGAACGGTTTTCCCCTTCAAATTGGTGCAAAAATCTTCCCACTGAAGTGTAAAATCACATAGTTCTCCGGCAAGAAGACCATTTTGCAACATGCCGTCCAATTCCATACCTATTTGCTCGACCCTCTGCCGGGCGGATCTGTGCAGACTACCCTGGTCGCAAATTACTACAACTGCATCTTGGGGAATATAGTCCAATGCAGTTGCAAATTCGGGATAGATAAGAGCCATATACCGGTCGCTGGCGCTATGGTGCAATTCGTTTTCGTATTGCTCCAAGTCCCGTTCCAGTGTTTTAATTAAGGGCTCGTGGAGGTGTTTTTTTCTTTTCTGACTATTTAGTAAGGACTTAATATCCCCACATAATCCATCCATACCTTCCGGATGCAGCCGAGGTTGGGTCTCACCGACCGGAAGAACCACCAATTCTTCCACATTGCCTGTGCGACGCTGCGTATCCACATCAAAGTAGCCCATTGTGTCCAGTTCGTCGCCAAAGAATTCTGCGCGAACTGGATTTTCACCAACAGGGGAGAAAATATCCAGAATTCCACCACGAAGGGCAAACTGACCGGGACCTTCCACCATAGCGCAACGGCTATAGCCTGCAGACACAAGTTGCTTCAGAATGTCATCTACAGAGTAAATCTGCCCAGTTCTAAGAATAAAGGATGCTTTCTTAAGGATTGCAGGTGGCACAGTGCGTTGACTGAAAGCATCCCATGACATGATTTGCACGGGGGAATTTCCTTGCATCAAGTCATAAAATTGACGAAGGCGGGTTTGTTCCCATGCGCGGGAGACAACAGCACTGTCGTATAAGGTCAGTTCACGACTGGGAAGAATAGGGTATACCTGTGCGGTAAAGGCTTCCAGTTCCTGCTGGAGCCGCTTGGCAGACATATCGTCCTGGCATAAAATAACGATGGGACGGTTAATATGGGAAGAAAGTGCTGCAAGGATGTGACTGCGGTTGATTTGGCCAATGCCGGTAATTGCGGCACTCCTGCCTGCACGCAGCGCATCGAGAACGCCTGCGTATGCAGGAACTGTATTCATAAAAGAGAGTAATTTTTCCACAGACATCCTCCTTTTTCTCCACGTGAGAACGCGGAAAGGGGGAAATAGCCCCCCTTTCCGTAATTTGACAATATTCTCTTACGGGTGCGACCCGTTATAGCGGTTAGCCGCTTCATAAAGACCCTTTTCGATGATGCATAGGGCTGCTTCAGCCGCATTATTAAGGGCAAAACTTAAGTTCTTTCTCTCACTTTCGGCAAAACCGGAAAGGACCCAATCTGCTAAATCCGCATCTTTATGAGGCTTGGCACCTACTCCAATTTTTATCCGGGGGAATGCTTCGCTGCCAATGGATGCGATAATGGACTTGATACCGTTGTGGCCGCCGGCGCTTCCGTCAGGTCGGATGCGAAGTCTCCCGGGTTCTAAAGAAATGTCATCGAACAGAACCAAAATCCGCTCCGGTGGAATTTGGTAGTAGGCTGACATTTGCAGAACTGATTGGCCGGATGCATTCATATAGGTTTGGGGTTTGAGAAGAAAGATTTTATTTCCACAATAGGTAGTTTGTCCATAAAGGCCTTGAAACTTACCTTTGTCGATTTTGCAGGAAAGTCTATCTGCGATTGCGTCAATTGCCATCCAGCCACAGTTGTGTCGGGTTTGGGCATATTCCTTTCCGGGATTGCCTAAACCAACAACCAACCATGCTGCCTGTTTCTTCCCAAACACGGCTTAGAACAGGTCGGCGATGGAAGTGCCGCCGTGAATGTGTGCAATGGCCCGGGCAAAAATGGGGGCAACATCCAGTTGCTTAATCTTGCTGCAGGGGCAATCGGCAGAAACAGGAATGGTGTTGTGAACCACCACTTCCTTAATAACGCTCTTTTCAATTCTGTCAAATGCAGGACCGGACAGAACACCATGCGTTGCGCAGGCGTATACTTCCTTTGCACCACCAATTTCTACAAGGGCATTGGCGGCATTGCAAAGAGAACCGGCGGTATCAATCATATCGTCGAACAGGATGCAGGTCTTACCCTTTACTTCACCGATGACATTCATTACTTCACATTCGTTGGCCTTTTGACGGCGCTTATCCACGATGGCAAGACCCATATGGACTTTAGCAGCAAAAGCTCTGGCGCGGGCGACGGAGCCAACATCGGGAGAAACGACTACAAACTCATCGTGATTGAACTTGTCTTCGGGGAACTTTTCTAAGTAGTATTTTACAAAAGTGGGGTTACCAAGCAGGTGGTCAACAGGGATATCAAAGAAGCCTTGAATTTGAGAAGCGTGCAGATCCATAGTCAGCACACGGTCTGCGCCGGCAGCGGTGATCATATTGGCAACCAGCTTTGCGGAGATGGGATCACGGCTCTTGGCTTTGCGGTCCTGACGGGCATAGCCAAAGTAGGGGATAACTGCGGTGATACGGCCTGCGGATGCACGGCGGCAGGCGTCAATCATAACAAGCAGTTCCATCAGGTGGTCGTTTACAGGCTTGCAGGTGGACTGGATGAGATACACATCACAGCCACGAACAGTCTCTTCCAGAGAAACGGATGCTTCGCCGTCAGAGAAGGTCTTTACAACGCCTTTGCCCATAGGCAGGCCCAGTTCTTTGCAGACTGTCTGCGCAAAAGCAGGGTTGGAGTTGCCACAAAAGATCTTGATGTTACCATAGGAAACCATAATCGAGAACCTCACTTCAGTATCTTTTTCTGTTTTCCGGACAGGCCGGTATAATTCTATTGTATTATATCATCATCTTATAGAAAAATGCAACACTTGGAAGCAAAGAAATAGCAACAAAAAAACAAAATTGTAATGATAATTATTGGATGAAAACACCAATTTTTATTCCATGTTGAAATTCAATGCTTTTGCATAACAAAATCAAAGATTTGTTCACAAAAATCTATTGTGTAAAGGATCGAAATGTGGTATAATACTTGGAAGAAAATTTGGAGAGGGGGATATTTATGAACGAATTTATCAAAGTTCGTGGTGCAAGAGAAAACAATCTCAAAAATATTGACCTGACCATCCCCAGAGATAAACTTGTAGTATTTACCGGGCTTTCCGGTTCCGGCAAATCCAGCCTGGCGTTTGATACTATTTTTGCAGAAGGTCAGCGTAGATATGTGGAGAGCCTGAGTTCCTATGCCCGCCAGTTTTTAGGGCAAATGGACAAGCCGGATGTTGATGGAATTGACGGACTTTCTCCTGCTATTTCTATTGATCAAAAAACAACCTCCAAAAACCCTCGTTCCACTGTGGGTACTGTAACGGAGGTGTATGACTATTTGTGCCTTTTGTGGGCAAGAGTAGGCATTCCCCATTGCCCTAAATGTGGCAAAGAAATTCGCCGCCAAACGGTTGACCAGATTGTTGACCGGATTGAGGCGTTGGGAGAAGGCACCCGGTTTATAGTGCTTTCTCCTATTGTTCGGGATAAAAAGGGTGAGCACCAAAAAGTTTTCGCTGATGCAAGAAAATCCGGTTTTGCGAGAGTTCGCGTTGATGGCATTCTTTATGACCTAAATGAAGAGATCATTTGCGAGAAGAACAAAAAGCACACTATCGAATTAGTAGTGGACCGGCTTGTCATTCGGGAAGGGCAGCGCAGACGGCTGACAGACTCCGTAGAAACTGCTTGCACCCATTCCGGTGGTTTGGTAATTATTGAATTGCCGGATACGAAGGAAGAACTGAGTTTTTCTCAGAATTATGCCTGCGAGGACTGCGGCATCAGCCTTTCCGAACTGGAACCCCGGATGTTCTCTTTTAACAATCCATCCGGTGCTTGCCCTGACTGTACAGGCTTGGGCTTCCAATTGGTTGCGGATGCAGATCTGGTTATACCTGACAAATCGAAATCCATTTTTGAGGGTGCAATCCAAGCAAGTGGCTGGTCCAGCGCCCGTACGGATTCTATTTTCCGTATGTATTTTGAAGCGTTGTCCAAAAAGTATCATTTTTCTTTAACAGATCCTGTTTCCACACTTTCTGATGAAGCGATGGATATTATTCTCTATGGCACAAAAGGAGAGAAACTCCGGATGACCTATAATCGGGGAAACGGTATGGGTGTGCTGGAGCAGCCTTTTGAAGGCGTTTTGAATAATATTAGCCGTCGTTATAGAGAAACGCAGTCTGACTTTGCAAGAAAAGAATTGGAAGAGTGTATGGCAACGGCACCTTGCCCCCGTTGCGGCGGCAATCGTCTTTCGGAGATTGCCAGGGCGGTTACTGTAGGTGGCATTGGCATTATGGACTTTTGTGCAATGAGCATCCGTGGCGAATTGTCTTTTATGGAAAACCTGCATTTGGAAGGGAATATGGCAGTCGTTGCAGCCCAAATTGTGAAAGAAATTAAGGCAAGACTCCAGTTTTTGTCGGATGTTGGTCTGCAGTATTTGACTCTTTCCCGTTCTGCTGCCAGCCTTTCCGGTGGCGAGAGCCAGCGTATACGGCTGGCTACCCAAATCGGATCCTCACTGATGGGTGTGATGTATATTTTGGATGAGCCTTCCATTGGTTTGCACCAAAGAGATAATGACAAACTGCTGCAAACTTTAGGCAGACTCCGGGATCTTGGCAATACCCTGATTGTGGTTGAACACGATGAAGATACCATGCGTTATGCTGACTACATTGTGGACGTTGGCCCCGGTGCAGGCTGTCACGGTGGCGAGATTGTGGCCGCCGGTACGTTGGAGGACATTTTGAATGAGCCCCGCTCTATTACCGGGCAGTATCTGTCCGGGTACAAAAAAATCCCCGTTCCGTCCCACAGAAGAAAAGGTAATGGAAATGCCCTGAAGATTATTGGCGCAACAGAAAACAATTTGAAGAATGTTGACGTGGAAATTCCCTTGGGAACACTAACTTGTGTTACAGGTGTTTCCGGTTCCGGTAAGTCCAGTCTTGTAGAGCAGGTGTTGAACAGAACGCTCCTTGCCAAATTGAATCGTGCAAGAACACGCCCCGGTCAATGTAAAGCGATTGAAGGCATCAACAATTTGGATAAGGTTATTGATATTGATCAAAGCCCTATCGGCAGAACGCCTCGTTCCAATCCTGCCACCTATACAGGCCTTTTTAATGATATCCGTGATCTGTTTGCATCCACTTCCGATGCGAAAATGCGTGGCTATGGCCCCGGTAGATTTTCCTTTAATGTAAAGGGTGGGCGGTGTGAGGCCTGCAATGGTGATGGACTTGTGAAAATAGAAATGCACTTCCTTTCCGACGTGTATGTGCCCTGTGAAGTATGTAAGGGACACAGGTATAACAGGGAAACTCTGGAAGTGCAGTATAAGGGCATGAACATTTCCCAAGTACTGGATATGACTGCGGAAGAGGCGGTAGAGTTCTTTGAAAATCTGCCCAAAATCCGGCATAAAGCCCAAACTCTTGTAGAAGTTGGCTTAGGCTATGTAAAATTGGGACAGTCCAGTACAACCCTTTCCGGCGGCGAAGCGCAGCGGGTAAAACTGGCAACAGAACTGGCCCGCGCTTCTACCGGCAAGACCATCTATATCCTGGATGAGCCTACTACCGGCCTTCACGCAGCAGATGTGCACAAACTGATTGATGTTCTGCAACAATTGGTGGATGCAGGCAATACTGTTTTGGTTATTGAGCATAACCTGGATGTGATTAAGACTGCAGACCATATTATTGATTTGGGTCCGGAGGGTGGCGATATGGGCGGCCATATTGTTGCCCAAGGTACGCCGGAAGAGGTTGCGCAGGTGTCCGGAAGCTATACAGGCCAGTACTTGAAGCGAAAGTCGGATCGTAGCCATGTCGTGCTGTGGGCCAA
>JAZNZO010000053.1:0-5239 GCA_045594945.1 Faecousia sp. | reverse complement strand
CACTTCCAAGGCTAAGGCTCAGGCTCACGTTGACGCTGGTGCTAAGAAGGTTGTTATCTCTGCTCCCGCCGGCAACGACCTGCCCACTATCGTTTACAATGTAAACCACAAAACTCTGACCAAGGAAGACAACATCATTTCCGCTGCTTCCTGCACCACCAACTGCTTGGCTCCCATGGCTAAGGCTCTGAACGACCTGGCTTCCATCGAGTCCGGCATTATGTGCACCATCCACGCTTACACCGGCGACCAGATGATTCTGGACGGTCCCCAGAGAAAGGGCGACCTGCGCCGTTCCAGAGCTGGTGCTGTGAACATCGTTCCCAACTCCACCGGCGCTGCCAAGGCCATCGGCCTGGTTATCCCCGAACTGAACGGCAAGCTGATCGGCGCTGCTCAGAGAATCCCCACTCCCACCGGCTCCACCACCATTCTGAATGCTGTTGTTGCTAAGGAAGTGTCCGTTGCTGACATCAACGCTGCTATGAAGGCTGCTGCTACCGAGTCCTACGGCTACAACGAAGACGAGATCGTTTCCTCCGATATCATCGGCATGCGTTACGGCTCCCTGTTCGATGCTACCCAGACTATGGTTTGCGCACTGCCCGACGGCAAGACCCAGGTTCAGGTTGTTTCCTGGTACGACAACGAGAACTCCTATGTTTCTCAGATGGTTCGCACCATCAAGTACTTCGCCGAACTGGCCTAATCTACCTACAATAAAAAGCACGGATGCAATCGCATCCGTGCTTTTTAATTGACGATGAAAAATGCCGCTATATCTGGCCCAACAACCCATCCTTGTAAAGACCGGTGATTTTTACATCACGGGTTTGGTTGTGAAGGTTATCTGCTTGCACATAGACTTTGCAATAATTAGGGGTGTGGCCGGTACAGTAAGGCCCGTCCATTTCCTCGAACAAAACTTCCTGTACAGTGCCTACCTGGTTTTCCAAGTAGGCTTTTTTCATATCCTCTGCCACCTGGATTGCCTGGGCGCTTCGCTTTTCTTTGGTATCGTTATTGTGCTGCCCGGGCATTTTGTCTGCCGGTGTGCCGGGGCGTCGGGAGTAGGGGAAAATGTGCATATCCGCAAACTGGCACTTTGCAATAAAGGCAAGACTTTCCTCGAATTCCGCTTCTGTTTCTCCGGGGAAGGCCACAATCATATCTGTTGTGACAGCACAATTTGGAAAATGCCTGTTTAGAAGGGCCACGCTTTCTAAATATCTGGCGGTATCGTATTTCCGTTTCATACGGGCAAGGACGGTATCAGAACCGGATTGCATAGAAAGATGGAAATGGGGACACAGGTTAGGAAGATCTTTCAGTGCCTGGCAGAATTCCTCTGTAACAATCCGGGGCTCCAAGGAACCAAGACGGATACGCACCTGGGGAACAGCCTCACAAACAGCGCTTAGCAGGGAGGTAAGAGAGGGCTTTCCGGGCAAGTCTGCACCCCAGGAAGCAATCTCAATACCTGTGACGGTGATTTCCTTATATCCGGCTTTGTATAACTCTTTTGCCTGCACGACGGATAGTTCTATGGGAGCAGAACGGATGGGGCCCCGGGTATAGGGGATGATGCAGTAACTGCAAAAGTTGGTGCAGCCGTCCTGCACTTTCAGCATTCCCCTGGTACGGCCTTCCAGGCCGCCTGCAGGCAGGATTTCAAAGGCGCGGCGACGCAGCGCATTATCCACATTTTCCCGGCGCTGACGGTCTTGTAAGGTGGCAAGCAGGTCGGAAAGGAAAGCTTCTCTCCCGTTACTGCCGCCGATGACATCCACGCCCAAGCCCTCCAAAGCCTGGGCCGCATGCTGAGGGTAGCAACCGCACACGCCAATAACGGCGTTGGGATTTTCCCGACGGCAACGGCGGATTACGGCTCTGTTTTTCTTATCTGCCACTGCTGTTACGGAGCAGGTGTTGATAATATAGCCGTCACAGCCGCAGGTTAAGCCACAGATTTCGTGACCCTGGCTTTTCAGCAGTTGCTCCATAGCCTGCGTTTCATATTGATTGACCTTGCAACCCAAGGTATAAAATCCAAATTTCATTCAAATTACCGCCTATATCGGTTTTTCTTTCATTATACACCATACGCGGCCATTTGTATAGACCGGGGTTTGGAGGGCTTTGGTTATTTTGATGAAAAAACTTAAAATAAGCCTTGAAATACTCTTGCCTTTTGTGGATTATTGCTTTATAATAAACATAATTCGGATAAGGAGGCGATAGGTATGGGTGAACTGATTGGCGTTTTGTCCGGGAAGGGCGGCACAGGGAAAACTTCTGTTTGTGCCGGTATCGCCACTGCCTTAGCCAAGGATGGTTGCAGAGTTCTTTGCATCGACTGTGATGTGGGCCTGCGGAATTTGGATATTGCCCTGGGCATCAGCGATCTTGGCGCTTTGTCTTTTATGGACATTTGCCGGGGTGACTACACTTTGGACCAGGCAACAGCCCATCCGGAGTATCCCAGTTTGCATTTCTTAACGGCGCCTATGAATTGTCCCACCGATGCCATTGATCCGGTACAGTTTTCAAAAGTGCTGACGATGGCACGGCAGAAATACCAGTACATATTCTTAGATGCCCCTGCAGGTATCGAAGCAGGCTTTCGCCTGGCGGCCCAGTTTGCCGACAGAGTACTGCTTGTTACCGGACCGGATCCGGCCGCTATTCGGGATGCTACCCGGGCTTCCCAGGTATTGGAGACTATGGGCAAAAACAATGTGCGGCTTATTGTTAACCGTATTAACCCCAAGGTCATTCAGGCTATGGGGCTTACGGTGGATGATATTATGGACCAGGCTGGACGGCCTCTTTTAGGCATTGTACCGGAAGACGGACAGGTTGTTCTTGCGGCCGCCTTCAAAAAGCCACTGCTGAAGGCCACCAAACGGGGCGCCGCCGGCGCTTGCAAGCGGATCGCAAGGCGCATCCAGGGCTTTTCTCAGCCCATCCATTTATAGAAAGAAGGAGTGAGTGTTGTGAATATTGCATTTTTGGCACACGACAAGAAAAAAGAACTGATGGTTCAGTTTTGCACCGCTTACAAAAGCGTGCTTATTAAGCATAATCTGTTCGCTACCGCTACCACCGGTCGGCTGATTGCAGATAACACGGGTCTGCCGATTACACTGCTCCTTTCCCATAAGCAGGGCGGTCACCAGCAGATCAATGCCCGGATTGCTTACAACGAAATTGACCTGGTGCTGCTGTTCTCCGATCCCAACAACAAAGAACCCTGGGACGACACACAGATGATTGAAACCATCCGTCATTGTGATAAGCATAATGTGCCGGTTGCCACCAATCTGGCAAGTGCGGAAATGGCCATTATGGGTCTGCAAAGAGGCGATTTGGATTGGAGAGAAATGCTCCACAATAAGCCCCGTTATTAAATTACGATGTATATTGCCCGCTTACAGCGGGCAATTTTCCAAATGAAAGGAAATAGGAAAATGGAAAGAATTAAACCCCGTACCCTCTCCGGTTTTATGGAGCTTCTGCCCAATAAACAGGCCGGCTTTGAGCGTATGATGGAAACACTTAGAAAAACATACAGTCTTTACGGCTTTGCGCCCCTGGATACCCCTGTTATTGAAGATGCCCAAATCCTTCTTGCCAAAGGCGGCGGCGAAACGGAGAAGCAGATCTACCGTTTTCAGAAGGGCGACAGCGATTTGGCGCTGCGCTTTGATTTGACAGTACCTCTTGCCAAGTATGTGGCGCTGCATTATAACGATTTGGTTTTCCCCTTCCGCCGGTATCAGATCAGCAAGGTTTACCGGGGCGAGCGGGCTCAAAGAGGCCGCTTCCGGGAGTTCTATCAAGCAGACATTGACATCATTGGCGATGGCAAGTTGGACATTATGAATGAGGCGGAAATTCCTGCCATTATCTACCGGGTTTTCCGGGGATTTGGCTTGGAGCGGTTCCAAATCCGGGTGAATAACCGAAAAATTCTCAACGGTTTCTACGCGATGATGGGCCTTTCTGAACGCAGCGGTGACATTATGCGCACAGTGGATAAACTGGACAAGATCGGCACCGAAAAGGTAAAGGCCATTTTGATTGCAGACTGCGGTTTGTCGGAAACCGAAGCCGATGATATTCTGAAATTCATCACCATTCGCGGCACCAATGCCCAGGTGCTGGAGGCTTTGGAAGGCTATAAGGGCAGAAATGAAATTTTCGACCTGGGCCTGGAAGAACTCCAGGCGGTTACCCAAAACTTGGGCGCTTTTGGCGTGCCGGAAGCCAACTTTGCAGTGGATCTGACCATTGCAAGAGGCTTGGATTACTACACCGGTACGGTCTATGAAACCACTTTGCTGGATCATCCGGAAATTGGCTCTGTTTGCTCCGGCGGCCGCTACGACAACTTGGCCGGCTACTATACTGACAAGGCTCTTCCCGGCGTAGGCATTTCCATTGGCCTGACCCGTCTATTCTATGTACTTGATGAGCAGGGCCTGCTTAATCCCAACCTGCCCAGCGCGCCTGCGGACGCGTTGATCCTGCCGATGACGGAGGACTTGACTCCTGCCATTTCCTTGGCAGAAACCCTTCGCCAGCAGGGGGTAAGAGTGCAACTGTACGCAGAAAAGAAGAAGTTTAAGCAGAAAATGAGCTACGCAGATAAGTTGGGTGTGCCCTATGCCATTTTGTTGGGCGAAGATGAAATTGCCCAGGGGGTTTGCACACTGAAAGATATGCGTACCGGCAACCAGGTAAGTGCCACCGGCGTAGAAGCTGCTGCGCTCATTTTGCAAAGCCTTGCAGACTGCGGCCCCATCATTTTGGAGGGCTAATGGAAGATAAATTTGTAAAGGCTTGGGAAAAAGCCTGCCAGGAAGCGGAAAAATTGGGTGTGCGTTTTCGGCCGGATGCCCTGTGCCTGGCATTGGCCCAAAAGCAACTTTCCGGCCATCGGGATAGTGACGGCTTTGGAATTTTGGCACAGAAGGGGAGATTGGATCTTTCCCTGGAGGCCCTTGCGGTCAGCAAAGCCTACACCGCCCTTTTTACCGATGAGCAAGCAAACACGGCTTTGATGCGCCTATTGGACGCAGGCTATACTTTTTAATCAGGACCCGGAACCTTTGTAGGTTCCGGGTCAGTCTGTCAAAAAACTTGTTTTTGACAGACTGGCAGAGGTCAAAGGAGCGCCAAAGACAAGCAACTCGACCCCGAAGTGTATATGGATACTCGAGAGGGGAGAGTTGCG
>JAZNZO010000052.1:0-4769 GCA_045594945.1 Faecousia sp. | reverse complement strand
GGCCTCCGACTTATACTAACCAAGCCACTTCTTTATTTGAGCTATTATTTTAAGAAGAATAGAAGCGAATACTATGACCGGCTTATGGATGTTCGCAGAAAAGGAGATTGGGAAAACTGGATTAAGTTCTTTTTGAAAGGTATTGCTGAAGTGGCTGACGAAGCAACCAATTCTGCTAGTACGATTATTAAGTTAAAAGAGGATTATACTAAGCTCCTTTACCAAAAAGACGGAATTAACAGTTATTATCCGCAGCTTCTAGATATACTGTTTGAGCAGCCTTTTATAAAAAGGACTGATGTATCAGAACTGCTGGGCGTTTCCAACCCGACCGCTGGTAACCTAATCGATTCTTTTTGTCAAATGGGTATTCTAGTAGATCGGAATCCCCAAAAAATGAGAAATAAAATGTATGCTTTTGACAAGTATCTTGCAATTTTGAACAAAGGCACTGAATTGGAATAGTAATCTAACAATAGTATTAACACAAGGACTACGGATGTTCCGGAGGCCTTGACAATTGGCCTTTTCAAGGATAGGCACTTGCGCACCCCCCGAAATCAGAATTTGGCGTAAATGTGAGAAGTCTTAAAATACGGTTTTTTCGACATTTCATCTATGTCAACTAAGGGATTCTGGTTGACCTATGTAAAAACCTCCTTTTTTGTGTATTTTTGGGATAAAAACGCAATTTTTCTGCAAATTTCTTTTGCCCCATACTTGACATCAGCGTGAGCGGCAGCCCGATCATTCAAGACGGCAAACTGGTCGGCGCTGTGTCCCATGTCCTTGTGAACGACCCTACCACCGGATATGGCATCTTTATCGAAAATATGCTGGATGCGGCGGCATAGAGGACGGTCACACCGACCGTCCTTTTTCTTGCAATTTCACTGCTTTATGATATGATAAAAGAAAAGGCGGTGGAATGGAATGAAGTTAGAACGAATTAAGTGTAAACCTTTAGAAAGAGCAAAGAATCTATATATTTCACAATCCTACATCATCGGGTGCACAGGGCAAAAAGCCGCAATTATGGACAAACAGCTAAACCTCATCCATACTGTGGAGGGATTGGAATATGTATATTCCGCAGAAGTATCTCCGGATGAAACCAAACTTCTGCTCATTTCCAATGGCAATAAGTTTTACATTGTGGATTTGCATACATTTGAAAAGACACGAATTACAGTTAAATCGCCCTACAATCATAATTTAGAGGGGCTGGGCTGCTGGTCTTTTGATGGGAGTTCCGTTTGGATCCCTGTAAAACGTAGTACCAGCTATATCAACAGCACCTTGCGCTGCTATTGCGCCCCAGATTTTAATAAATTCGAAGATTATCTCGCGGACAAATACTATTTGAATGGCATATCAAGAATTGCGGATACCGGAACTTATTTTTTGATAGGCTATAACCGTCAGGAAAGCAACAGGACTTACTTTATTTACTTTGATGGTACTGCGTTTCGCGAGTTTCCACTGGAAACCTCTGTGAATATGCTCGCACCTACTGCCACAGTTGATATGGAAAAAGGGGTTGTAACCGTTGCATCCATTGCCGGCTGTCGGCAATTCACATTAGATGGTAAAGCGATCAAAACGATTTCTCATCCCGCCCCCAAAGACAAAACGCTGCGTGCTTCTGATGCATTTATGCACTTGTTTGATGGTGATACTGAAAAGCAAAACCGCCTAAAAGAAGTATCTGCATCCTTAGGGTTGGAAGATATTTCAGCACCGGATTATATCACGAAACACGAACTTTCTTCGTGTGGCAGCCATATCTATTTGGCATCTGAAAGCGGATTCTATCTACTTGATGCAGGCACAGGAGATATTCTTGCAACTGTGCCGGAAGAATATGGTGTACAGAACTTCGAGGAGATTGATCCTGGATTAATTGCAATCGCTACATGGACTGGCGTGAAACTGTATAAGCTATGTAATCAGTAACCTAATTTGAATCAAAGCCTCCGGTTGTCCGGAGGCTTTGGCTATTTAGGAAGAAAGGCCAACGGTCCGGTATCGTTCGGAATTTGTCGAAAAGAAAAGAGAAATTAAAAATCCTCTTTTTCGACATTTCATCTATGTCACGTTAAGGACTGCGGTTGAGGGGTGTAAAAATCTGCTTTTTACCTCCAAAAACGCATAACATCTGCAGAAAAACACAAAATTCTTTTGTCCCCTACTTGACACAGAAGTGTCCGGCAGCCCCATCATCCAGGACGGAAAACTGGTCGGCGCCGTCACCCATGTCCTTGTGAACGATCCTACCACCGGCTACGGCATCTTCATCGAAAATATGTTAGACGCCGCAGCGTAAAACGGGCGATCGCAGATCGCCCCTACGAACAGAATCGATACACCTTGTAGGGGCGAACTGTGTTCGCCCGCGGGCGGATAGTATCCGCCCCTACGAAATCTATGGAAGGAAAATGTAGGGGCGGTTATCAACCGCCCGCCAAAAGAAAGGAGTAATATTTATGGATTTCTATGAAGTACCCATCGGTTTTGGCATGGCGCTGGCGCAGAGTGAAGCAGCCATGCTCCGCTATTCCCGTCTGACGGAGGCCCAGAAGCAGGACATTTTGAGCAAGGCGCACAATGCTCACAGCGACCAGGAGATGTACAACCTGGTGGCGAGCCTTGCCAATGGCATCGTGCAATAAGGCCTTTCCGGGCGGATGGTATCCGCCCCTACATTGGGGAACGATGGATTTTCGTTGTAGGGGCGGCTATTAGCCGCCCGGTTTTTGTTGCGGGAATATATTATATTTACCGGCAAAACGGCGCTTCCTGATGCAGCCGGACTGTGATGCACAAATACAATGTCCGGCGCATATACATATACGGTGCACAGAGGATAGAAACAGCTTTTTCCGAAAATGCATATTTTTAGTGAATGGAGGAAAGGGAAAAACGGGGATTTACATGAAAAACAGATGCTATACGGGACTATTTTGTGAATGTTTCATAAAAAGAGCAAAAAAGGGGGGGATTTGTGTTGACACCGGTGCGTTCGTGTAGTAAAATCTTAACATGAGTTTTGCTCCCAAAAAGGACATGGGGGTCTTATACTCTAAAAAGTCCCCACAGGGAGGACATGTGCCTTTTTTGCATGGAATGGGCCCAGGTTTTCTCTTTTCTGAACAAGAGGGTACTTAATCAAGAAGTAAAAAATAGGAGGAAAAACAATGAAGAAGCTTATTGCTTTGCTGCTGGCTCTGGTCATGATCGTTGGCCTGGTTGCTTGCGGCAACAATGACCCCGTCGTTGACCCCGATAATCAGGGCAACCAGGGCAACCAGGGCGGCGAAAACATCGAGCAGGTCGTCCTGAAGCAGGCTGAGTATAACACCACTACCCAGGTTATGCCCAGCAACTGGAACGAGTTCACCTACGCTGACAACAATGATACTCAGATCATGAGTTACATTGGCTCTTCTTTCTTCGACTATGACTACAAGTTCGAGAATGATGAGAAGTACAACGCAGACGGCTCCATCAACAAGGACGCCATCGTTCCCGGCGCATACACCACCAACTACTCCGCTGCAACCAAGCTGGAAGACGTGACCGCTTCCGTGGGTGCCAAGTGGGGCTACACTGACGAGCAGAAGGCCGAAGGCGGCTACGCATGGAAGATCACCCTGCGTGACGACCTGAAGTGGGACGATGGCACCCCCATCACCGCAGCTGATTTCGAGTATTCCATGCAGCAGCTGCTGGATCCCGCTTTCATGAACTTCCGCGCTAACACCTACTACGACACTCTGATGGTCAAGAACGCCAAGGCTTACTTCTTCAAGAATGAGGAAGGCACCTATGAGTCCGTTGCAAACCTGGGCTACGCTTCCAACCAGGAAGCCATTGACGCAGGCGAGACCCTGCTCTTCAACGCATGGTCCTTCTACGGCGCACAGGGCTATCCCGATGAGAACGGCAACGAGTGCCCCGAGTGGCTGGCTTACAACGATACCACCGTTTACACCGGTGAGTACAACGGCGAGCCCGATCCCGTTTCCGGCGCATTCCTGTGGGAAGAATACGGCGCTTACTTCGAAGTAGGCTCCAGCTACGCATCCTACGCAGCCATCTACGTTGAGAACACCAACCGTGACGTGGCTTGGGAAGATGTGGGTGTCTACGCCATCCCCGAGGAGAACGCCATCGTTCTGTGCCTGGATGTGGCTTACTCCTTCCTGAAGGAAGACGGCAGCCTGTCCGTTTGGGCTCCCTACTACCTGTCCAGCCTGCCTCTGGTCAAGGAAGACCTGTACGAGTCCTGCAAGATCGCTCCCGCTGACGGCGCAACCCTGTGGACCTCCAACTACAACTCCTCCCTGGAAACCACCGCTTCCTGGGGCCCCTACAAGCTCGCTGAGTTCGAAGCCGGCTCTCACTACAAGCTGGTCAAGAACGAGAACTGGTACGGCTGGAACATGGAGCAGTACAAGAACCAGTACAACATCACCGCTATCAACTGCCGCAAGGTCGAAGAAGCTACCACCCGTTGGCTGGGCTTCCTGGCCGGCGAGTACGACGATGGCGCTCTGCAGACCGAGAACGTCGCTGAGTACCTGGACTCCAAGTACGTCTACTTCACCTCTACCTCCACCGGCACCTTCGGCATGCAGCTGTACTCCAACCTGCCTGTCCTGAAGGAGAGCGAGAACAACAACGGCATCCTGGCTATCCAGGAGTTCCGTCACGCATTCAACCTGGCTCTGAACAGAAGCGATATCGTTGAGAAGATTTGGCCCGGC
>JAZNZO010000051.1:0-14270 GCA_045594945.1 Faecousia sp. | reverse complement strand
CCGCAGGGCCCTTCTTTTACAACAAAACCGGACTGGGAGCGTTGCTTCCAAGCCGGTTAGTATTATTCGCTTATTCCCACTCAATGGTGCCGATGGGCTTGGGGGTCAAGTCCAGAAGCACACGGTTGATACCTTCTACCTCGTGGGTGATGCGGTAGGTGATCTTGTGGAGGATCTCGTAGGGGATCTCCTCAATGGTGGCGCTCATGGCGTCCTTGGTGTTCACCGCCCGGATGATGGCAGGCCAGCCTTCGTAACGGCTCTCGTCTTTCACGCCAACACTCTTAATATCGGGCACAGCAATGAAGTACTGCCAAACTTTTTCGGAAAGGCCGCAATTTTCAAACTCCTCCCGCAAAATGGCGTCTGCTTCCCGGAGGGCCTCCAGGCGGTCACGGGTGATTGCGCCCAGGCAGCGCACGCCCAGGCCGGGGCCGGGGAAGGGCTGACGGTAAACCATACTGTGGGGCAGACCCAGGGCCTCGCCGACCACACGGACTTCGTCCTTATACAGCAGCTTGATAGGCTCTACCAACTCAAATTGCAGATCTTCCGGCAGGCCGCCCACATTGTGGTGGGATTTCACAGCCTTCTTGCCTTCGGCCGCCTTCATAGACTCCAAAATATCGGGGTAAATGGTGCCCTGTGCCAGGAAGGAAATCCCCTCCAACTTGCGGGCCTCGTCAGCAAACACGGTGATAAATTCCTTGCCGATGATTTTACGCTTGCGCTCGGGATCGGAAACCCCGGCCAGCAGACCCAGGAAATGGTCCGTAGCATCCACATAAATCAAGTTGGCATCCAGGCCTTCCTTGAACATACGAATAACGCCCTCAGACTCATTTTTACGCATCAGGCCGTGATTGACATGCACACAAATCAGTTGCTTGCCGATGGCCTTAATCAAAAGGGCTGCAACAACAGAAGAGTCCACGCCGCCGCTCAGGGCCAGCAAAACCTTCTTATCCCCAACCTGCTGACGGATAAGGGCCACCTGCTCCTCAATGAAGGCCTTTGCCAGGGCTTCATTTGCAATCCGCTCCATAGAAGCGGGCCGTACATCACAAGACATAATTTTCCTCCAAAGCAATAAGTTTGTTTGCTTTATTATACAGCGATCTATTGCTCAGTGCAAGAAAAAAATACGGCTTGGGCCTATTTTTTTGCAGACATTGTAATGGTGCGTAAAAGCTGTCCCCAGATTTGACCGAAGGAAAGTCTGCCCACCCCATCTTTTGCTACCAGCGGGATTTGTTTCAGCACATATTCCCCGGCTTTTACCGTGAGCATTCCCAATTTTTGCCCCCGGCTTACCGGGGCGTTGACCTCTTCTTCCAGGGTAACTTCCGTAGTTACCATATTTTTTTGGGCCTTTTCAATCAGCAGTGTGGGATCCTGGGCCGGAACGGCTGTCACCCAATCCTGGGTGCCCAACTTCACAGGCACCGTCATTTCCTCTACCTGTGGGGTTACCACGCCATAGGTGGAAAAGCCATAATCTAACAGGGATTTACAGGCAGAGAACCGCTCTGCGGAGGTTTTGGCACCCATAACCACCGCCACCAATTCCATGCCGTCCCGTTGGGCGGCAGAAGAAAGGCAATAGCCTGCCTTGGAAGTAAAGCCGGTCTTCAGCCCCGTTGCTCCGGGATAGAACCGCACCATTTTATTGGTGTTGGAAAGGCCGAACGTGCCGTTCCGCAGCGTATCCATCCAAATGGTGGTGTATTTTTTGATGTCCGGGTGGTTTTTCAGGAGTTGCCGGGACATTACCGCAATATCGTGGGCAGAGGTTTTATGGTCTTCCGCAGCAGCATCGTCGTCCAGGCCGGTACAGTTGACAAAGTGGGTATCGTTCATCCCCAATTCCTTTGCCCGCTGGTTCATTTTTTCCACAAAGGCCGTTTCGCTGCCTGCAATATGCTCCGCCATCGCGCAGGCGCAGTCATTGGCGGAGGACACCGCAATGGCCTTTACCATATCGGAAACCGACATGCTCTCTCCCACTTTCAGATAGACCTGACTTCCCCCTTTGGCGGCAGCGCTTTCGGAAGTAATTACCATATCCTGCCACCCAATAGAGCCCCCGTCAATGGCCTCCATAATCAGCAGCATCGTCATAACCTTTGTAACACTGGCCGGCGCAAGGGGTGTGTGGGCGTCCTGGGCATAAAGAATGGTGCCGGTTGCCACATCCATAAGGACCGCACTTTTTACCGGCAAGGCCAAGTCTACCGCCCGGACAGGGCTGGGCAGGGCCCCCAAAAGCAAGCAAATGAGCAACACATAACAAACGGTCCGTTTCATCCTTTATGCCTCCTTAGCCTGAGCAACATCATTGTGTTACAAGCCTATGTGCAACGGACAAAAAAATAACCGGGCAGCAAATCAGAACTTTTTATTGACAATGCTCCACAATTTGTCTAAACTTAGAAGTAAGCAGGCATTCCTGCTGCAAAAAGGAGGAGCGGATATTATGAAGAAAGCAATTACAATCCTGTTGGTGAGCGCCCTGGCAGCGATCATGCTGTGCGGCTGTAAGATGGGCAAATGTGACCTCTGCGGCAAATCCGGCATACTGAATAAGCACGAGTTCCTGGGCACTTCTATTTACCTGTGCAACGATTGCGAAGGCTAATCGGACATAAGAAAACCGTCACCTAAATTGGTGACGGTTTTTGTTTTATGGAGTAGAAAGACGGATGATCGCCAGGGTGGCATCGTCGGTGATTTCCGTTTGCCCGCTATGGAGGATCCGGGTTGCCAATTCTGCCACACTTTCTTCCTTGCTTGCCCGGCAGCAAGCAAGCGCCTCGGTGCTGTCCACCCCGTCGCTGGCGAGAATAAGCCATTGGCCCCGTTTTAGAGAAAACTGCTCCGTTTCTTCCTTCGTGCCTTCCACCGCCAGGCCGGGAGGGGGCCCGGGCTGTCCAATTCGCTCTGCCCCTTCCCGGGTCAGAAAGTAGGAGGGGGCTGCGCCCCATTTATACAGGGTTACTTTGCCGCTATCCAGGCAGATTTCTGCTAAATCCACTGTCACCGCGCCGGCTCTGTCCCGAAGGGCGCAAAGGCTGTTCAGGCTTCGCAGCGCGTGCTGGGCAGGAAATCCGGCCCCCAAAAGGCGGCGCAGTATCTGCACTGCCGCCTGTCCTTCCCGAACCGCCCCCATGCCTGTACCCATCCCGTCACACAAAAGCACATAATACTTACTGCCCGTACCTGCAAAGTAGGCGCATCTGTCCCCATTATCCGCTTCCGGCCGGTTGCCGAACACCGACACTTCCGGCGTGTACTGCCGGGTCACCGTTTCCGTCCGGCGGCCCAGGGTATCAGAAACATCCTGCAAAAACTCACTTAAAAAGCGGTACTGCTGGGTTAAAGCGGTGCGGTACTCCCTTTGTCGCTCCCGGTCTGCCCGGATGGAACGCAGTTGTTCCTGGGCCCGGTGGAGTTCTGCCAGGTATCGGCCGCTTCGGCGGCACACAATGGGTAATTCCTGGGGACTTAACAAACTTTTATGAAGCAACAGCCCTGGCAAACGGCTGATGCGACGGGCATCCTTGCAGGTTTTGCGGTAGGCGCACCCGGCGCAGGCCCGTTCTGCCGCCCGCTGCATCAAGCCATCCTCATCCACATCCGGCTGCTCTACTTCCATCAGTAACTGCCGGGTTTGAGAAAGCACTCCCGCAGCCATTTCCAGCCGCACCTGGGCTACCCCTGTTTCTCCTCTGCGGTGTTGGGTGTTCCCCGGCAAAGGCAGCAGCACCCCCACAAGGCCGCCTAACACAAGGGCCGGCAGGGGCTGAGGATAATCGACACCCAAAAGCAACATTACAGATGCGTAAACAAAGCCCAAAGCTCCCACCCGCAGTCCCCGACTGCACCGGGGCAAAAACCGCACCAGGTAGCCCAAAGCCATCACCGCCGTCATGGGCACCGGGCTAACCTGTCCCAAGTCCAACGCAAGGCCCGCCAGCACTGCGCCCGGGAATGGGCCGCTGCAGGTAAGCAGACCGGCTGCAAAAAAGCCCGGATTGACCCAGGGACTGGGGGCAATCTGACATAGCGCCAGCACCCCAAAGGCCCCCGCCATCCAGTCAAGCATCGGATTTCTGCCTTGACGCACCAAGCCCCAAAGTCTGGTGGCCCCCAAAGCCAGGGCGACCCGCAGCAAATAGATGCCGATGCTGCCCGTTTCCAAGCCCAACTGCTGGAAAAGCACCCCGGAAGCCGCCACAATCCCGGCAGCAGTGGTGCAAAGCAGCAGGGGCATCTTGGTAAGAATGCGGCGGTCTGCCAAAAGCAGGGCCACCGGCAAGGCAAGAACAATCCAAAAATAGCCTTGCTGGCAGGCGCTTCCCCAAAAGAACAGCAGACCCATCAGCGCACCACTGGCCGCAAGCAAGGCTCCGTATCCCCGGCAGGATAACAAAAAGGCCATACTCAGGGGCAGATACGCACCTGCCAACTGGGCGGCGCTAAGGACAAATCCGCCGCACAAATAGCCCAACGCCCCCAATATAAGGTGAACTTCCGGTTTTAATCCCCAGGTTCGCACACGAACTTTGGCCTTTTGGGCAAAGGTTTGCAATGTGGTCATCATATGTATCAACCTCTTTTCTGATTGTACAAAAATACTACCATAAACGAAGGAAATATTTTGTCGAAGGGGGTTTTCCAGGAAAGATTCTTGCAGGAATGGCAAAAGGGGTGTATAATAAGCAAAAAAGGAAAGGAAGATGCATATGGCTACCGAATTAGAATGGAAATTTTCCGCCACAGAAGAAGCCTATGCTTCCCTGAAAAAGACCTATCAGGACGCCCTTGCGCCCATCACAATGGAAACCACCTATTATGACACCCCGCAAAAAGACTTTTCCCGCCGGCGCTGTACCCTAAGAACCCGGCTGGAAAACGGCAAATGCATCTGCACCCTAAAAACCCCGGCAGAAAAAGGCCGGGGAGAATGGGAAGTGGAAAATGACGCCATCGAAAAGGCCGCGCCCATATTATGTAAACTTGCAGGCCTTCCTGCTCCCACCGCCCTAATAAGCGTATGCGGTGCAAAATTTACCCGGCTGGCGGCCACCCTGCTTTTGGAAAACGCCACTGTGGAACTGGCCCTGGACAAAGGCTTTTTGCTGGGAGGCGGCAAGGAGCTGCCTCTTCTGGAAGTGGAGATTGAATATAAGGACGGAGACGAATCCGCCGCAGAAGCCTTTGCTTTCCATTTGGCCAAGGAATACGGCCTAATCCCGGAGAAAAAGAGCAAATTTCGCCGGGCAATAGATCTGACAAACGAGTAAGAGGAACGACTATGGCACAATTAGACAGCCTTTTTGCAAAATATGACCGGCTGATGCTTTTCGATACAGAAACCACCGGCCTTTCTTATGCCCGGGATGAGATTATCGAATTTGCGGCAGTCACCCTGGAACGGGAAAACGGCCAGGTTGTGGTGACGGAAGAATACGATGAACTGATTGCCCTCTCTCCCGGCAGCCGTGTTCCTCCGGAAATCGAGGCGCTTACAGGCATTACAACGGAAGATATTGCCCAGCGGGGCATACCCAAGGCCCAGGTGAGTCAGGATATTGCCCGGATGATTGCCGGCAACACCCTGCTCCTTGCCTACAATGCCCATTTTGACCTGAGTTTTCTTTTCTATCATCTTCTTAGAAACGGCGACCCTACGATTTTGAAGGGAAAGGACAAATTAGACCTTCTGACCACCTATAAAGACCGGCACAGTTATCCCCATAAGTTGTGCAACGCCATTGAAGTTTACGGTCTTTCCGGAAAAGTGGTAAATTCCCACCGGGCGGTAGATGATGTGCTGGCAACGGTGGCGGTTATGCAAGCGATGGAAGACGAAAAAGACGACCTGGACCGCTACATAAACCTGTTTGGCTATCATCCCCGGTACGGCATCTCCGGCAAACCTATCGGCTCTGTAACTTACAAGCCCCAGCAAATGGATCCTTTCCGACCCTTATATGAGGTGAAATAAATGATAAACAAAACCTGCTTTGAACTGGGCGCAGAACGCTCCTGCATCCGGGAACTTTTTGAATACGGCCTTGCCCGGGCAAAGGTGGTTGGCCGGGAAAATATCTATGATTTCAGTTTGGGAAATCCCTCCATTCCTGCTCCCCAGGAAGTAAAGCAGGCCCTTTTGTCCCTTTTGGAGGAGGAGCAAAGCCTTTCTCTTCACGGCTATACCTCTGCTGCCGGGCTGCCGGAAACACGGCAGGCCATTGCCCAGGACTTAAACCGCCGCTTTGGGGGCTCTGTCCGGCCGGAAGATTTGTTTATCACCGGCGGCGCTGCCCCGGCTTTGTGCGCAGTGCTGAAAGCGCTGCAAACGCAAAACAGCGAAGCGATTGCCCTTTGCCCTTACTTTCCCGAGTACAAGCCCTTTGCCCAGGCGGCCGGGCAGAAATTTGTAACCGTGCAGGCCAATTTGCCGGACTTTTCCCTGCCCCTTCGTGGCCTGGAAGAAGCCATTACACCCAACACGGTGGCGGTGATCATCAATTCTCCCAACAATCCCTCCGGCGTGGTGTACACCCGGGAGAATTTAGAGGAACTGTCCTGCCTGTTGACCCGGAAGGCGGCGCAAGTGGGACACCCCATTTATCTTGTGTCTGACGAGCCCTACCGGGAACTTGTCTATGATGGCGCAGAAGTCCCCTTCCTGCCGGGCATCTATAAAAACACGGTGGTTTGCTACTCCTACTCCAAGTGCCTTTCCCTGCCGGGCGAGCGGATTGGATATGTTTATGTAAACCAATTTGCGGACAACGCTCCCGCCCTCTATGCCGCCATCGCCGGCGCTGCCCGGGCTATGGGCCACGTGTGCGCCCCTTCTCTGATGCAAAAAGTGATTGCCCGGTGCGCAAATGTAGGCCCGGACCTTTCCGCTTACAATAAAAACCGGAAAGCCCTTTATGAAGGATTAAAAGAACTGGGCTACCAGATGCCCAAGCCCCAGGGTGCTTTTTATCTTTTGGTGAAAGCCCCCGGCGGCGATGCAAAGGCTTTCTCGGAAAAAGCAAAGCAGTTAGACCTTTTGGTTGTGCCAGGTGATGATTTCGGCATTCCCGGCTACTTCCGCCTTTGCTACTGCGTGGACTACGAAAAAATCACAGGCAGTTTACCCCTGTTCAAAGCCCTTCTTGATGGTTGAAGGATGGGGAAATTTTTGGTAGAATAAAGAAAAAGGGGGGATTGGATGGATACCCAAGCCTATATCGGCGTTTTTGACTCCGGTGTTGGAGGCATCAGCGTTCTAAAAGAACTGATTGCCCAAATGCCCCAGGAGAAGTTTTTATATTTCGGCGACTCTGCCAACGCGCCCTACGGCGTGAAAACCACCGAGGAAGTCCGGGCCCTTTCCCTGCAGGCGGCGGCCCATCTGGCAAGCCGGGGGCTGAAAGCCCTGGTTGTGGCTTGCAACACCGCAACGGCGGCCTCCATCCGCGCCTTGCGTCAGCAATATCCGGGCCTTGTGGTGGTGGGTATTGAGCCTGCTGTCAAGCCCGCCGCAGAGCGCTTTCCCGGTGGTAACATTGGCATTATGGCAACAGAAGTGACCCTCCGGGAAGAAAAATTACACGCCCTGTTAACCCGCTACCCCCAAACAACCTTTCTTCCGATCCCTGCCCCCGGGGTGGTGGAACTGGTGGAACAGGGAAAAGCAGACAGCGAAGAAATGGATGCCCTCCTGGAGCACCTGCTTGCCGGCCATAAAGGCAAGTTAGACGGCCTGGTGCTGGGTTGTACCCACTATCCCTTTGTAAAAAAAGCCCTTCGCCGCATCTTGGGAGATATTCCCCTCTTTGATGGCGGAGAAGGTACCGCCCGGCACACCAAAGCCTGCCTGGAAGAAAAGGGGCTTTTAAGGACCGGCGCCGGTTCTGTGGAAATAGAAAACAGTTTGGGGGGCCAGCGCATTTTGGCCCTGTCCAATGCACTTTTGGTTGATAGTCAGGAGGCAAAACATGGATAATATCTTGGTAATCGGCATTGCCGGCGGCAGTGGAAGCGGCAAAACTACTTTGATGAAGAACCTGATTGCCCGGCTGGGCGGCAAGGTAACGGTGGTAAGCCACGACAATTATTATAAGCGCCACGACGATATGTCCTACGAGGAGCGGTGCTTGCTAAACTACGATGAGCCGGCCGCCTTTGACACCAGCCTGATGGTTTATCAGTTGGGAGAACTGCGCCGGGGCTTTGCCATTGACTGCCCGGTGTATGACTTCACCGTACATAACCGCAGCAGCGAAACGGTGAAAATCGTGCCGGAACGGGTGATTATCGTGGAAGGCATCCTGATTTTCGAGAATAAGGAACTGCGGGACTTGATGGATATTAAGATTTTCGTGGACACCGATGCAGACATTCGCCTGTGCCGCCGGATAAAGCGGGATGTAAACAAGCGGGGCCGGTCTATGGAATCTGTCCTTTTGCAGTGGCAGAAAACCGTGAAGCCTATGCACGAACTGTATGTGGAGCCCAGCAAAAAGTATGCCGATTTGGTTGTGCCGGAGGGGGGCAAAAATGTGGTTGCCCTGGATATGATTGAATGGCGCATCCGCAAGCACTTAGGCTGAGAGAACTCGAACCGAAATAGCCTCTCAGTAATCCTTTTTGCTGCTTTTTGCCTTATCTTCCTTGCCTTGCGTCAGCAAGGCGGCGTCATCTGCGCCAAAAATCAACTAAAAATTACTTACTGAGAGGTGCCTTGCAGTTTTCAGCCATTTGCATTTTCCAAGACAAAGAAAATCACGCAGACAATACTTTGTGTATTATCAAGGGATTTTCTGAGGTATTGGGGAATGCAGCTGTCTGAAAACCTGTTTTGGTTCGAGTCCTCTCAGCCTATACAAGGAGTAAGTCCTATGCCTATCCCAATGAACAGTATTTGCGCCCAGTGCCTGATGAAGCGGCATGTGGATGCGGCCCGTCCTTTGGGCGATGATGAAACCGCCACCAAATTTGCAAAAGGCGTGATGGAACTGTTCCTTTCCCTGCCGGAAGGGGCAGACTCCAGCCAAATCGGCCCCGGTATCACCAAACTTTATGGGGATCTTTACGGTTTGGAAGGGGATCGCTACCGGGAGGAAAAAGAGAAATCCAACGCTTTTGCCCTGGAGCGGCTTCCCAAAATCTACGCCCAGGTGGAAAAAGCGGCAGATCCTATCTATGCTGCGCTGCAATTATCCGTTTTGGGGAATTACCTGGATTTTGCGGCTCTGGCCGGTAAAGTCCGGTTTGAAGAATTGGAAAAAATGCTGGAACAGGCAGAAAATTATGACCTTTCCGGCCCTCACTATGACCGGTTTTTGCAAGACCTGAAAACCGCCAAATCCTTTGTGCTGATTACAGACAATGCAGGAGAAGTGGTGTTTGACCGGGTGCTGGCAGAAACCATCCACCGTTCCTACCCGGATGTCCAAATCACCTTCCTGGTGCGGGGCGGCCCTGCCAATAATGATGCTACCCGGGAGGATGCCGCAATCGTAGGCATTCCCTTCTCTGTGGAAGACAGCGGCCTTTGTGTGGGCGGTACACCTCTGCATATGATCAGCGAAAAGGCAAGAAACCTTTTGGAAAAAGCGGATGTGATCCTCGCCAAGGGGATGGGCAACACAGAAAGTTTATATAATTGCGGGCTTCCTGTGTATTATGCGTTCCTGGTAAAATGCGCCCGGTTCGAGCAGGTTTTCGGCAAGCCCCACCTGACCCCCCTGTTTGTTTTGGACGGGGCGTATGAAATAAAAATGATGGGATAAACTGTGTATATGGAAAAGAATTTTGACCTTGTGATTATCGGCGGCGGCCCCGGCGGCTATACTGCCGCCCTCTACGGCGCCCGGGCCGGACTGAATGTGGCTGTTATAGAGCAACTTTCCGCCGGCGGCCAAATGGCGCTGACCCACCAAATTGACAATTACCCCGGCTTCCCCGAAGGCATTGACGGCTACTCTTTGGCTGAAAAAATGCAGGCCCAGGCCCATCGCTTTGGGGCCCAAACCCTTTATGCCCAGGTCCGCAGCGCAGACCTTTTGTGCCAGCCCAAGCGGCTGGAAACGGACCGGGATGTGATTTTCGGCAAAGCGGTCATTATCGCCACCGGCGCAAATCCCCGGCCTTTAGGCCTTCCCGAGGAAAAGGAACTGGTGAACCGGGGCGTTGCCTACTGCGCCGCCTGCGACGGTATGTTCTACCGGGGCAAGACCGTTGTGGTGGTTGGCGGCGGTGATACGGCGGCGGCAGATACCCTGCTCCTTTCCCGGATTTGCAAAGAAGTTCACTTAGTGCATAGACGGGACAGTCTCCGGGCCACCAAAATTTACCACGAGCCTATCCAAAAGGCAGAAAATGTGGTTATTCACTGGAACACCACAGTGGCGCAAATTCTCCACGAGAAAAAAGTAACCGGTCTTGTGCTGAAAAGCACAAAGACCGGAGAGAAGGAAACGCTTGCCTGCGATGGCGTTTTTGTCAGTGTGGGCAGAATTCCCAACACGGAGTTATTCGCTTCCCAGTTGGAACTGGACAGGGCGGGCTATATTGTGGCCGGGGAAAACACGTTTACGAACATTCCCGGCATCTATGCTGTAGGAGATGTGCGAACAAAGGCCCTGCGGCAGGTAGTCACTGCGGTTTCCGACGGCGCTACCGCCGCCCATATGGCAGAAGAATATCTCAGTACGAAATAAGAAAAGTGCTTTGGGCTTACACCCAAAGCACTTTTTATTTTCGGAAAAACAGGAACCAACCGGCAACGCAAACAGGAATTGCGCCCAGAATATCCAAAACAGAGTGTTGCTTTATAAGCACTGTAGATGCGCAGATAGAGAGGGCGATCAGCCACCAAAGAAGGCGCAGGAACGGTTTGCCGAAAGCCTTTGTTCTGCACAGGGCAAAGGCGATGCCCACCGCCACAATGACGTGTAAAGACGGGAACACATTGGTGGGGCTGTCCATTTGATACAGGAAGGCCACAAGCCGGGAAAAAGGATCCTGCCCTGTTACCACCGGGCGGAAATCAATGGCCGACGGATACAGAACAAAGGCTGTAATGGCGGCGGCATATCCGAAAAGAATATACCCTACGAATTTCCGGAACACCGGCCTTTGCCTTCGGTAAGTGTGCCAGGCGGTGAATGCCATCAGGAAGAACCAGGCCACATAGGGAATGGAAAATGCCGGCACAAAAGGCACATAAGCATCCAGCTCGCACCAAATAAGGTGGCGGCTCTCCATCGGAATAATCCGCCCCACAAGAAAGTACAGAAAAATTCCCAATCCCCAAAGGGCCAGCAGAAGAATATCTTTCTTTTTCTTTTTATGCATACATACTCACCAGCAGATAGATGCCTTCCAGCAAGGCAAGATGAACAGGGTAGAACAGATAGAAAAAGTACTTCATTTTCCATTTGCCCCGCCTGCCGGAGTAAAGGGCCAACAAAGGCAGCGCCAAAAGGCAATAGACCTGCACTTCAGAATAATCATCAAAATAGGAAAGCAGGGCAAGTCCTACAGCAAAGCATAGCAGGCTCAGCCACTTGTTGTCCCACTTTTTAAGGTTGCCGGGGGCATTTTCCGGCAAGTACATCGCCCCTGCAAATACAGGGAGCATACAGGCCCAGAAGCCGTAGTCTATGTAAATTATTTGGTTTACATAATATGTTGCAGCAATGCCCAAAACGAACAGGCCGGACCAAGCCGCTCCTTTCCCCCAAGCCCTAATTAAGAGGGCCTTTTTGGCATTTTGCAAGGAGAAAAGCAGGCAAGCCCCTAAGAGGAATGTGCCTAAAATGCAGATTTCCAAACTGCCTGTTCCCACATAATTTCCGATTTGGCACACGATCAGGCAGGCAGAAAGTTTGCCCAGGTAGCCCCAGGGGCTGCGGGTATAGCGGCAGCCTTCGGCAATAAAATAGGCGAAAATCGGCATACTGATGCGGCCAATGTAGCGCCATATCAGGTCATTGGGAAAGAAAATCACACCGATATGGTCCACAACCATCAACGCCGCCGCGATCAGTTTCAGCGTATTGCCTGTTAGGATGGATAGCGGTCTTGTTTTTACCATATCACTTGAAAATCAGTTGACCAAAGTAACCGGGCTGGTGGAAATCGGGGTTTTCCAGTTCCACCTTGTTCCAGGTCATAAAGTGGGGCGTTGCAGACTCCTCGGCACACTTATAGAAATTGGCGCGGAGCTTCTTGCCGGGATACAGGGCAAAGTCCGGGCTGTAGATCTCCAGATACCACACCGGAAGGGCATATTCCACACCCCAGCCCTTTTCTGTTCTGAAAGTGCGGATGTTGAACAGTTCCTTCACCTTCTTGCAAAGCAGGCGGCTTCTTTCGTGACGCAGACGGCCATAGCCAAAGTAACAAGCGCCGTTGGGATTTATTTCCACATTGAAGTAGCGGTTGCCCTCCTCCCGGGAAGTAAAGAAAAATTCCAGGCAGGAATCGTCACAAACCGGGTCATTGTCTCCGGTGTAACGGGCCAGGATATGCTCCTCCACCGCTTCCAGGCGGACATACAGGTTTTTTTCATCGTAGCACAGTTGACCCCAGGCCTGAATGCCGGGGGCATCAATCCACTGCACATTGGAAATTTCCGCCTTGGGCAGGCTCTCCCACTGGGGGCCGTTGGGGGAAGCGGGATATACTTCATAGGTTTTCATAAAGATACCTCCTTGGTTTTTTCTTCAGTATAGCATAGTTTCCCGTTCCTTTCCACCCTTTTCCTTCTTTTCTTGGAAACATATGCCCTTTTTCCTTTGTATAATCTTCCCCCTTTTGGCAAACACTACCTGCGACAACCAAACAGGAGGAATACAGATGAAAAACAAACTACTTTCCCTTTTGCTGGTCCTTTGTCTTTGCTGTGGCCTGGCTCTGCCGGTTTTGGCCCAGGAAACGGAAAGCGACCAGGTTTATTGCTTCACCACCCAGGACTTTTCCCAGCAGGCAGATTTGCAGGGCATTTGCATTACCGGCCTGCCGGACCCCCAGGTTGGCACCATGCTTTTGGGCAATCGGGTGCTGATGGAAGGGGACATCCTTTCCGCATCCCAGGTGGCCGCTATGACTTTTCTGCCTGTGCTGACCCGGGAAGACACCCAGGCAGTGGTGGAATTTCTGCCCATTTATGAAAACCGGGTGGAAAGCACCGCCACAATGGAACTGACCATCCGGGGTAAGGAAGACAAAGCCCCTGTGGCAGAGGATGTGGCCATCGAAACCTATAAGAATTTGCCCCGGGAAGAAAAATTGAAGGCCTCTGACCCGGAAGGAAAGGCGCTGACTTACACCGTTCTGCGCCAGCCCAAGCGGGGCAGCGTTACGGTAGCAGAAGACGGCACTTTCACCTATACACCCAAGAAGAATAAAGTTGGGGTAGACTCTTTCACCTATACTGCCACCGACCCGGCAGGCAATGTTTCCCGGGAAGCCACTGTGGTAATCCAAATCCTCAAGCCTACAGACAGCAAGCGTTATACTGACACCGCAGGTATGGACTGCCAGTTCCAGGCAGAATGGATGCGTTCTTCCGGTATTTTTGCCGCCGAGAGCATTGGAAACGAAAGCCGTTTCCAACCGGATAAGGCTGTAAGCCAGGGTGAATTTATTGCTATGCTGGTAAAAACCCTGGACTTGCAGGAAGAATCCGGTGCAGCCCTGCCGGATAATGCCCCCCAATGGCTTCGTCCCTACCTGGGAGCGGCCCTTCGCTCCGGTCTGATTTCCCAGTGGCCCCAGGAGGAAAGCGGCAACTTTGATGCCGCCGTCACCGGCGCCCAGGCAGCGGCTGCTGTACAAAGCGCCCTTTCTTTGGAAATTTCCCCGGAGGCTGTAGCAACCTTCAGTGAAGATACCACGCCCGACTGGGCGGCAGAAGCCCTGGCCGTTATGCATGCGCAGGGTCTTTCCCTGGGAGCAGAAGATGCACTGACCCGGGGCCAATGCGCCAAACTGCTCTATGCTGTCAGCCGCCTGTCCATCACCGCCCCCGGCATGGTGATGATTCGGAATAATCAATAAAAACTTTGCTGAAAGCAAAACTTCACTAAAAGCAATAGAGAAAGAGGACAGAGCGGTTAGACTGCCCCTGTAAAAACAGACAATAGACAAAGAGCCCCCTGATGTAGGATAATAACTACATCAGGGGGTATTGTTATGAGCAAAAGGAAATGGACAAATATGCAGGAATTGTCACCACAGATTCTTGCAATGCG
>JAZNZO010000050.1:0-21785 GCA_045594945.1 Faecousia sp. | reverse complement strand
ACTTGAACATTAGTAGAGTGTGCCGGGTGACTGCGTTAAAAGTCTCAGGTGTGTTTGCACCGAAAAGTGCGCCGTATGGCGAATCGTGGGTGGTACCGCGGAGGAAATCCTTCGTCCCTTTATGGACGGGGATTATTTTTTTGTAATTTTTTACCAAGAGGTGTATGAAATGAAAGCAAAATTAGAGCAAATTAAAGCCCAGGCCCTTATGGATCTGGAGCAGGCAGAGTCCCTTGCTGTTCTGGAAGATCTTCGTGTTCGTCTTCTGGGCAAAAAGGGCGAACTTACGGCCGTACTAAAAATGATGGGTGGTCTATCTCCGGATGAGCGCCCCGTTATGGGTCAACTTGCCAACAGTGTCCGAGCCGCAATTGAAGAAAAACTGGAACTGCGGAAGAAGGAACTGAATGCCTCCGCATTGGAAGCAAAATTGGCCGCTGAGTCTATTGATGTTACTATTCCCGGTGCCAAAGTGCTTATGGGCCATGAACACCCGATGAATCAAGTCCTTCAGGAAATTAAAGATTTGTTTGTTGGTATGGGCTACCAAATTGTTGACGGTCCTGAAGTTGAGTATGCTGACTACAACTTTACCCGTTTGAATATCGAAGAAGGCCATCCTTCCCGTGACCGCTCCGACACATTCTATTTTACTGATGATGACAGCATTCTTCTGCGTACACAAACAAGCCCGATGCAAATTCGTGTAATGGAAAACACAAAGCCCCCTATTTGCATTCTTGCTCCTGGCCGTGTTTACAGAAAAGATGAAGCAGATGCTACACACTCCCCCATGTTCCATCAGATTGAAGGCCTTGTTATTGACGAGCATATTACAATGGGTGACCTGAAGGGCGCGCTTGTAAACTTAATGAAAAAACTGTATGGAGACGATGCAGTGATGCGTTTCCGCCCACATCATTTCCCCTTTACAGAGCCAAGCTGTGAAATGGATATGCAATGCCACAAGTGTCACGGCACCGGCGAGGTAGATGGTGCAACCTGCTCTACCTGTCATGGCGAAGGCTGGATTGAGCTTTTGGGTGCAGGTATGGTACACCCTGCGGTTCTGGAAGGTTGCGGCATTGATCCTGAGAAATATTCCGGCTTTGCATTTGGTATGGGCTTGGAGCGTATGGCGATGCGCCGCCGCAGAATTAATGACCTACGTCTTATTTTTGATAATGACGTGCGGTTCCTGGGTCAGTTCTAAGGAGGTATTTTAATGAAACTAAACAGAAAATGGCTGAATGAGGAATTTGTAGACCTTTCCTCTGTCAGCGATAAGGAATATGTTGAAAAACTGACTATTTTCGGTCAAAAGGTTGAAACATACGAAAGAATGGACAGCGAAATTAAAAATGTCGTAGTTGGCAAGGTCCTTTCTATCGTCCGTCACGAGAATTCCGACCATATGTGGGTCTGCCAGATTGATGTTGGTCAGAGTGAGCCCGTGCAGATTGTTACCGGTGCGCAAAATGTAAAGAAGGGCGACCTTGTCCCTGCTGCACTGCACAACTCTTATCTGCCGGGTGGCATCCATATCACAAAGGGTAAACTTCGCGGTGAGGTTTCCAACGGTATGTTGTGCAGTCTGAAAGAACTGAACCTGACATTAGGTGATTTCCCCTATGCCATCGAAGACGGAATTTGGATCATAGAAGAAGATTGCAAGCCCGGTGATGACATTAACAGTGTCATTGGCAATGACGATACAATCGTTGATTTTGAAATTACAAACAACCGCCCCGACTGCTATTCCATCATTGGTCTTGCAAGAGAGTCAGCAGCTGCATTTGGCCTTCCTATGAAGCACCACGAGCCTGCTGTAAAGGGCAGCGATGCCGGCTCTATGTATGAACTTCTGGATGTGGAAGTCCCTGCAGAGGAGCTGTGTAACCGCTACAGCGCCCGTATGGTGGCAAATGTTAAAATCGGACCTTCTCCTAAGTGGATGCGGCAAAGGCTTCGTGCAAATGGTGTGCGCCCTATCAACAACATTGTAGACATCACCAACTATGTAATGCTGGAATATGGCCAGCCTATGCACGCATTTGATTACCGGTATGTATCCTCCGGTAAAATTATCGTACGGCAGGCTGAGGAAGGCGAAACCCTCACAACTTTAGATGGTAATGTGAGAAATCTGAAGCCGGGTATGCTGGTAATTGCCGACGAAACCAAACCTATCGGTCTTGCAGGTATTATGGGCGGTGAAAATTCCGAAATTTTGCCCGATACTACCACAGTTGTATTTGAATCTGCGAACTTCAATGGTACTTCAATTCGCCAAACTGCACTGGCCTTGGGCATGCGAACTGAGTCTTCCGGTAAATTTGAGAAAAACCTTGATCCCATGATGACCGTTCCTGCAGTACAGAGAGCCTGCGAGCTGGTAGAACTGCTTAATTGCGGCGATGTAATGGACGGTATTGTGGATATTGTAAACTATGTTCCCCAACCCAAAACCGTCAAATTAGAACCGGAAAAGATTAATGCCCTGCTTGGCACGGAAATCGACAAAGAAACAATGATTTCTTACCTGAACAGACTGGAAATCCCTGTTGAAGGCGATGATATTCTTATTCCCTCTTTCCGTCCTGACCTGAACTTGATGGCAGATATTGCAGAGGAAGTAGGTCGTAGTTTCGGCTATAACGAAATTCCTATCACAGAGTTTAAGAATTCTACCCAGGGTGGGTACAGCCCCATTATGAAGCTGGAGAGTAAAGCAGGCCGTGTTTGCCGTTCCCTTGGGTACAGTGAGATTATCACTTATTCCTTTGTCTCCCCCGCTATCTTTGATCAAATCCGCCTTCCCAAGGACAGCATTCTCCGTAACACTTTGAAAATTCAAAACCCCTTGGGTGAGGATACCTCTATTATGCGTACCACTGCGCTGCCTTCTATGCTGGATATTCTGTCCCGCAACAGCGCATACCATAACAAGATGGCTAAGCTCTATGAACTTGCGAAAATTTATCTCCCCAAGGAAACAGGGCTTCCTGCTGAACCAAAGATTTTGGTTCTCGGCACATATGGTGCAGGAGAGACATTCTTCACACTTAAGGGTGAACTTGAGGCAATCTTCAATGGGCTTCGTATTCAAAAGGCAACCTATACTGCTGTAACCGATAACCCCAGTTATCATCCCGGTCGCTGCGCCAAAGTTACCATTTCCGGTGTAGACGTCGGTTACCTGGGCCAGGTGCACCCCTTGGTCGCTGCCAATTATGATATGGACATGGAAGTATACTGCGCAGAAATTGACTTTGAAAAATTATTTGCGCTGCAGCTGCCTGAGCCTACCTATACGCCCCTTCCCAAGTATCCTGCTGTTACCCGTGATATTGCAATTGTTTGCGATGAAACTACTACTGTTGGTCAGGCACAGGAAGTTATCTCGAAGGCTGGCGGCAAACTTCTGCGCAACGTTCGTTTGTTTGACATCTACAGAGGTGCAAATCTGGGCGATGGCAAAAAGAGCCTTGCTTTCTCTTTGACCTTGCGCTCCGATGACCGCACCTTAACCGATGAAGATTCCGAAAGCACAATCGGTAGAATTTTAGCAGCCTTGAAAGATACTCTGGGCGCTACACTGCGCTAATTGGAAAATTTTCAAAAAACACTTTACACAATTTAAGAAATAGGATATAATAACACCATAATTCGGAAGGAGGTCGTTTTCATGACGGACAATAATAGTAATACCATCAAATTTAAAGTACCCTGTGACGAGACAGAGAATATGCGCCAAATTCTCCGCTGTGTTTTCGATGCTCTTAACGAGAAAGGGTATAATCCCATCAATCAGATTGTGGGCTATCTGCTTACGGAAGATCCCACCTATATCACCAATTACAACAATGCTCGCAGTATTATTTGTAAGATTGATCGTGATGAGCTGATGAAGGCTCTGGTGCAGAACTATTTGTTTAAGTGTTGAGAAATTCGTCGGGAGGCACTGCCTCCCGACACATTTACAGGAGGAAATTATGGCTGAGGTTTTAACATATAAAGGGCATCCGCTAATGCGGAAGGATAACCTTATTTACTATGGTTCTATGGCAGATTCCCATATTGTGATGCTGCAGATTTTGGAAACCAAAAAAGTGGGCGATGTTGATGTCGCCACTAAGGTTTCTGTCCAGTTACAACTAACGGACCCCACTGCAAAGAGCCGTGACAGAGTAGTAAAAAAGAGTGAAAAGGCCGGCCTTTACACAGCATTGGATTTTGGCTGTGTTTGGCTAGAAAGAGCTCTTGCAGGCAAATAAAATCCCCCACCCAATGGATTTGTTCCATTGGGTGGTTTTTTATTATATTTTTCTGCGATAAATGCATACTAATGCAAAGGGAGGTAGAAAAATGAACAATCTAAAAGTGGGAAGACATAGCTTTCGGTTGAACTCTCCTCCAGTAATCCGCGCCTGGGCCAGTGTTGCAGGGAAAAAGGAAGCACTCGGTCCTCTTGGAACAACTTTTGATATCACCTGTGAAGATTCCTACTATGGTCAGAGAACCTGGGAACAAGCTGAAAAAAGAATGCAACAACTTGCATTACAAACGTTAGCAAAAAAAGCATGTATGAATCAAAAAGAATTCCAACTCGTTTTTTCCGGAGATTTATTAAATCAATGTATTGGATCTTCGTTTCCATTAAGGAATACCGACATTCCACACATTGGACTATACGGAGCTTGCTCTACAATGGCAGAGAGTATTATGATGGCCTCAATGGCAGTCGGCGGCGGTTTTACGGACAATGCAGTTGCTATGACATCTTCCCATTTTGCATCCTCTGAAAGACAGTATCGCTTTCCCTTGGGCTATGGTGGACAACGAACACCGACGGCGCAATGGACTGTTACCGGCTCCGGTGCAGTGCTTATCTGTGGAAATGGTGATGGTCCCAGGATTACAGGATGCACCATTGGTACTGTCACAGACCTTGGAATAAAAGACGCAAACAATATGGGTTCTGCGATGGCTCCTGCAGCAATGCAAACGATTAAAACACATTTTGAAGACTTTGGTACAACGGCGGAAGACTACGATCTTATTGTGACAGGAGATTTAGGTCAGTTAGGTAAAGAAGTATTGGTAACCATATTGGAAAAAGAGGGTGTCTGTGCAGGAAGTAAGATTGCAGACTGTGGATGCCTTGTATTTGATAACACCATTCAGGATGTACACGCCGGCGGATCCGGCTGCGGATGCAGTGCAATAACACTATGCGGTTATCTTCTGAATAAACTGCGCATTGGAAGTATGAAAAAGATACTATTTTGTGGAACTGGCGCCTTACTCTCCCCTACCTCTGTTCAGCAAGGTCTACCAATACCAGGTGTTTGTCACGCCGTTGTAATCACAGGGGGAAAGTAATGGAATATTTATATGCATTTTTAGTCGGTGGTCTGTTTTGTGTGATCGGTCAGATTTTAATAGATAAAACAAAATTGACACCTGCAAGAATATTAGTAAGTTATGTGGTAATCGGTGTAATTTTAGGTGGAGTAGGCATATATAAACCCTTAGTGGATTTTGCAGGTGCCGGAGCAACTGTCCCACTGACGGGATTTGGATATTCCTTAGCAAAAGGCGTAAAAGATGCAATCGATGAAAGCGGATTTATAGGCATTATTACCGGCGGACTTAAGGCAACTGCCGGTGGAATTGCAGTAGCAGTTTTTATAGGGCTTATCGTCAGTTTCCTGTTTAAGGCAAAGGATAAATCCTGAATTTTGGGGCATTCTACTTTGGGGATGACCCATAAAATTTGGAGGTAGAAATATGAACAACCAGAACAGAAATCAGAATCAGAACAACAACCAGAATAACAGCCAAAATAACAACCGCTATCAGAACAGTAACCAGAATAACAATCAGAACAATAACCAGAATAACAATCAGAACAACAATCAGAATAAGAACAGCCGCTAAAAAATACCGCCGAAAGGGATTCCTTTCGGCGATATTTTTACTTAACTTCAACATATTCCCCGGTACGGAAGAAATACAAAACAGTGCGTTTAATTGGCTTGCTGTAAATTTGCTCAAGGGCGTGGCTATAGGCCCGTACCTGAGAAAAATACCCCTGTGCAACACTCTGCAGTGTATCCTTAGTAACACGGTCTGTCTTAAAATCAACAACAGTTATTCCATCCTCTTCCAAAATGGCCAGGTCGACTACACCCTGCAGCATAATCTTATCACCTGTTGCGTCGTCAAAGTATACCGATGCATCCTGCATTACAGTAAATTTGAATTCTCGTAAAATGGCAGATTTTAGGGATTTCTGACCAATATCAGTATGAAAGAAGGCGACGATGCTTCCAATATCAACCCCATCAGCCTGCTCACGGGAAATGAATTGCTCCGCGACCAAACGATCCAGTTCTGACTGTACACCTTCATAAGTTGTACACGCCTCGTAGTGAATAAACTGCATCGCAGCATGCAAGGCTGTTCCATAGGCAGTAGCTGTGTCATCTGTCTGAACAGGTCTCCTCCAATGAACAGGCGTTTGAAGAGGCTTTTCGGTATTCTGCGCAACCTCCTCGTCAAGTTGACGCCCCTTTAATGCAGTCGCAGTCAACTTGGAAGGAATGGTGGTGGCGTTCCTATAAGGGTAGGTAAATGCAAGAGATTGAGAAATCTTAGCAACTGCATCATCAGGTAGTTTATCCTTTGCTTTCTCACTTGCACTCCCCATTACAGACAATGCACCACCATCAATCACTTCAACATGCCAGGGAAGTTCACTGACGGATCTGCACTGCGGGTAGCCGCCTAACTGGAATAACGCGCCACATTCACTGCGGTGAAGAGCCGCATAAAGAACCCAATCCCCAGGACAATTTGCATCCGTTGTAAGAAGGAGCGGGTGAGAATGATCCATCCTGTTAACTGTATCAGCAATTTGCTTTTCCAAATTACTAACTGCATATGTCATAATCAGTCTGTCTCTTGCACGGGTCATGGCTACATATAGCACTAACATTTCTTGACTGAGATTATCACACAGAATGCGCTTGGATATTGCTTTCTTCGCAATGGTTGGAAAACGTATCCGCTTTTGCCCATTGACAAATGAAAGGCCCAAACCTAAATGTTTATGCCTAAGCAGCTGTTCATATGCATCAGTAGTATTAAAGTTGCGGGAAAGGCCGCTAAGAAACACAACGGGGTATTCCAGTCCCTTTGACTTGTGAACACTGAGAATTTCCACTGAGCCGCTGGGTTTTGCGCCATTATTTGCAGAAATACCCTTTGATTCCAAGGCATCCAGGTACTCTAAAAGTTGGTCCAGTGTGCGGTGGCCTGTGGACTCATAAGAAGAAAGAAGTTTACAAAAGTTTTGTAGATTTTCGATTCTTTCAAATCCAAACCGATCGGCAGCAAAGAAACTGTCAAACTGGCATACACGAAAAATTTCTAAAACCAACTCAGAAAGCAAATGCATCCTGGAATACTGACGAAGATAATTGAGCTTTTCTACAAATGATTTGGCTTTTGGAATTTCTGCACTGCAAAGAGAATCAAAAACACTAATATTTCGATTTCCTGAGCGAATGTCAGCCAATTCTGCAGCACTAAAAGAAAATACCCGGCTTGTAAGAACGGCAAGCAAAGGAATATCCAGTTGCGGGTTGCTTATTACTTGAAGAAAGGAACGCAAAGTGGCCACTTCTTCCTCAAGCAGCAAATTTGCGCCTTTGCCAATGTAGGCTGGAATGCCACAATTATGCAGGGCAGAAACAAATTCCATCCCCACACTGCCGGGAGACCGAAGAATAATAGCGATGTCATCCAGTGTAATTGGCCTTTGGGCATCGTTCTCGGTAATATAGTGTGTACCGTCCGTCAATTCCAATATTTTATTTGCAACAAATGTTGCCTCTTCTTGGTAAGTATCTTGGGCAACATCAATCGCATAAAGTTCCACTTCCGGTTCGCCACAGTCTATTGTTTTTCTGCCTGCATAAAGCCATTCCTGATCTGTGTATGCAATTCCGCCTACTTCCGGTGACATGCAATGATTGCACACATGATTAACGGCTTCAACTACACCTTTGGAGGAGCGAAAGTTTTTGCTTAAAACAACCTTTCTGCCCTCTCCTTCTTTTGCATTCTGTACATCGGGAAAAGCTAATAATTTGTCCAGGAAAATTTCAGGATCAGCCAGGCGGAATTGATAGATGGACTGCTTAACATCACCTACCATAAAGCAGTTATGCTTTTGACAGGTCAAACTTTGAAAAATACCATCCTGCACTTCGTTTGAATCCTGGAATTCATCTACCATAATTTCGCGGAAACGGGAGGATAGTTCGTTGGCAAGCGAAGATGGGCCACTATGGGATTTGCCCAATAAAAGATCCAATGTTTTGTGTTCCAAGTCTGAATAGTCCATAATCCGCAGCTGCCGTTTCTTCCTGGAAAAGGCCTCAGCAAAGACTTCGACCAAATGAATAAGGCCTCTGGCTGCAGGCATAACAACCGATAGCTGTTCGAGCAATTCTGCGCTTGTTTGCTTAAAACGTTCCAGCCTTGCCAATACGCCTGATTTAAATGCAGCCCGAATGGCCTTCATCTGTTCCTGTAGCGTATGATCTTCAAACTTCTTGGAGAAGGTTAGCCGATCAAAGATGTGTTCTTTTGCAAAAACAACATCGTCCCATGTTTGGCACTCTTTCAATCTGCCCAACCAAGCAATATCAGCTTCAAAAACGGCAACTGGTTTTTCTGAACCTGAAACAGATCTCGCTTGTTCGACACACTTTTTCATTGCATCTAATTGCAGCGACAAGTGCTCCTGCAGTTCCTCAAAAAGATATTGCCCCCAGATTGTCTGAAGACAATCGGTTTTATTAGAAACATTTAGTTTGTCAAGGCAACCTTTTAGCCATATACCAGGTTCTTTGTGACAAATTGCACTATCATAAAGGTCGAGAACAATCTTGGCAAGATTGTCGTCTCCCCTTCCCATCTCCTGACTGTCAATGAACATTTGAAAATCTTCATCCATGACGTCAGAGTTATAGGCATCCTCCAACACACGCTCCAGGACCTGCTGGCGTAAAATCAGGCTTTCCTCTTCTTCAGCGATACGGAAATCCCCAGGGATGTCCAGCCGATAGGCATGTTCTTTAAGTAAATCTGCGCAGAATGCGTGTACTGTAGAGATCTTTGCAAGATAAAGGCGCTGAAGTTGATTGCGCAGTCGCTTGTTTTGCGGATTAGCAGCGATGCGCTCATTCAATTCATCTGCAATTTTGCTGCGCAATTCAGATGCTGCAGCTCTGGTATAAGTAATAATCAAAAAGTCATCAATATTAGCCGGATTTTCGTTATCCGTCAAATATAGCATCAGTCTTTCCACAAGAACTTTCGTTTTTCCAGAGCCTGCGGCGGCTGACACAAGTAGGTTACCGCCCCGGTTCTTTGCTGCCAATGCTTGTTGCTCAGTTAGCCCCATTGCGGTTTACCTCCTTTTCAACATCTTCCCAAAACCGTTCTGCCTTCACCGTTTCATAATTGCGCACACCGGAAATCTCTCTTTGTGCGCAGATGCTGGTATATGGACAATAGATACATGCGCCGGTATTTCTGCCACGCATATACGGATTGGGTTCTACATTACCGTCTGCCAAATCATCTAAAAGCGCAGAAAGGAAAAGATAGATGTACTTCTTCAAGTTCAGCAGTTGCGCTTTGTCTGCGACGTCACCAACAATATCCCCATTCTTATTCTGCTTGCAGGGCAGTCTGCGGAAAGGCTCCTTAGGTTCCATTGCTAATAGCACATCATTGTCATTGAGAATAAGGCCGTTCCGCTTCCAGGCAGAAATACGGGCTTCCTTTGCTTCCTCTTCCGTAATGTCCTCTTTGGCAGAGATGATAGGCGCTTTTGCAGAAAAATACTGAACACCTGCCGGTTCGCGGTTGGTCCCCAGGATTTGTTCTCCTTGCTCCTCTAACGCAAACAAATACAGAAGCATCTGCAGTCCTATGCCGTTAAATACTTCGCAGTAGTCAAATTTTTTGCCACCGGTCTTGTAATCGACAACACGAAAATAGGTCTTACCATTTTGATTCCAGGCATCTACCCGGTCTACGCGACCACCCAATTCCGCATCCATTGATTTACCGCGAATGCGAACTGCCTGCATAGGTCCATCGTATCCAAATCCCAATTCCACATCAACAGGTTCAAAGGAACTATCCGTCAGTTCTTCATATAACTCTTCAAGAATATAGGAAATTTGCGAACTGTTACGGTCAAATAAATAACCAATTCGTTTTGAGTCTAACTGGTTAAAATGGGTGGCTGCATAGTTTTGGGCGGCAACTTTTGCAATATCCGCAACCGTTTCAAAGGATACAGCGCGAAATCCACCAAGTGCAATTACCTGGCGAACAACTTCTTCAAGCACATTGTGTACAAAAGTGCCGTATTCCAATGGGTCAATGGTTGCAACCTTTCGTTCCTTTGCCCGAAGGCCGTATTCAAAGAAGTATGCAAGACGACATTTGGCAAGTTTATCAATTTGACTCGCAGACCAGTGAAGGGTTTGGCCATAGAGATTGACGACATTTTCTGTAGTTAACTTCCCAAAGTCGCGCTCCTGTCCATTAACAATTTGATCATATGCATCCCCTAACCCAAGGATGTTTGCTTCTTTTTTTGCTTGCAATCGTGCAAAATATGCGCCGGCTTCCATCGAATTTGTTCGTGCGCCACCGAAAAGAGACGGCATGGGAGAAAGGCCACCTGACATTGATGTCAGCCGTTTGAAGACAAAGGAAGCCTGTCCACCAGGGCAAGACACCACAATGCTCTCTTTGGCGCCACAGAATGTTGCTAAAATTTCAGAAAATGAGACCTGCAATCCATCTAATGCGCCACCACTCAGGGGCACACCTAACCCTCTGAGGGCTGTTCTTTCCTGGTCGCTTAAAACGCCGGAAGATTGAGCGTATTTGGGAAGGCTGCCTTCCTCAGCACCTAACAAAATTAAATGATCAGATTCTTGGCAGCGCATGGTCGTTATATCGCCCACAGAAACAGCATCAAGAGTAGAAGGAATTGTTCCCACGCTATACTGACTAAGCAAAAGTTTCAAAAGTCGAACAAAGGTATCCTTTTCCCAGGCGGTATTGCCCAGCATATCCTCCAGCTGCTTAAATGCCTTCAAGAGAATTTCCCAAAGCTGGTTCAAAATCTGGCAGTTGCGCAGTTGCCCTTCTTTTGCCATTAAAGAAGCAAGACGCTCTAACCGCTCCGCCATATGGATTTCTTCTAAGAAGTGGTATACGCCATTAACCATGTCCTGAACGCAAAGTGCGTTATTGACAGTTTCGTATAGATGCATTAGAGGCGTAATAAAGGCAACGCGGACTGTATTCAAATTTGAAAGGGTTTTATCGGTATGCGTGGTCCAATTTGCGGATAGACCATGAGGATGCTTATCCCAAGTTGATAGCCACTGTTTGCCTGTAATTGACCAAATATATACGTAATTCTCAATCCGGTCGCAATCAGCAAGGGATATGGGAGAAAGTGCAGATTTCAGGTAAGTAAGAACATCCTTCTGTTCAAAGCCGCTAATAACAGCATCCAAAGCAGCCAAAACTGTATGCACAACAGATTGGCTTAAAATATCATCCTTGCCGGACAAATAAACAGGAATATTGCAACGACGAAATGCGAATTCTACGCCGGATTTGTAGTTGCCAAGGTCGGGGCAAACAAGACGAATATCTCTGAATCGGGTGCCACTCTCAATTAAATCCAATACTCTGTCTGCAGCTAAGAGGCATTCTTCATGTACCGACTGGGGCATATAGGTTTTTACACATGAACTAATAGGGGTAGGCCCTTGCAAAACATTTTGCCACACACTGTTTGTTGGCTCGTCCATAGGCTCAATATGGACAATTTCAAAGGGAACGTTACAACGTTTTGCAATCTGCAAAATACTGTGAGCGGTCTGCCCAGCCTTTTCAAAGGCAATGTTATCAGATGCGGGTGAATCGCAATGAATACTGATTGTTACACTGGGGCTATTGCATAGTAAATGGGTTAGGATTTTCATGTGTTGGACCGTGAAATCCGGAAATCCATCTACATAAAAAGTTCTATCTTGCGCAAAATTACTATCGCACAATTCGCTGTAGAGCCAATCCATTTGGTCCCTGGGATCACGCCGTCCCTGGCAGGTAATGCTATTATAGGTTTCATAGAGCAATGAAAGTTCTTCCAGTTTTTGCGCAAAACTTCCTTCTGCTTGGGAAGATGCGGCCATAAGGTCACCAGGCTGAATACAGCAGCGCTTAAATTCGTCTATTGCATCCAGCATTCCGAGGAGAAATTCGGGCTTAGTTTCCACTGCCGCATATGCCTTCAATTTACTGTGTAATTGCTTTGCGGCACTAGCCATCGCAACCAGTCGACCGCCATCATCCAGACAGGCAGGTGCGCCATGACCAACAGATTCGGCGACGCGATTTGCCAGTCTTGTAAAAGAAAGGACTTGCGCAAATCGGCTTGCGCTGTTGCCGGCATAAATGCAAAGATTGCGTTCAGTTTCAAAACTAATAAGTTCCGGTACAATCAAAATCTGATTGCCTTGTTGCCTTGCTACACAGCCGGCAATCCGATTCATAATTTCGCGACTGTTTGCTTTCCAGTCCGTTCCCATAATTAGCGTAAGCAAGAATTCCACCTCCTAACAAAGAGTGTACAACTCAATGCGAGTAATAAACTGTACCAATTAGCATTATACAGGTTTACAAATATAAACCTGAGGATAGTTCTCTTTGAGCATATTGCAAATTACGGCAGCGTACTCAAAACTATCTGTAATTGCGTAGACAGCAGAGCCGGAGCCGGTCATTTGATGGGCTGCAGCACCATAACTGTTAAAAATAGATTTAATGTAATTCAGTTCCAAGTGATCTTTGGTTACGACAGGATCAAATACATTCCAAATATTTTCTGCAACCTTTCCAAGGTCGCCAGCATACAGAGCAGACTCCATCGCCTTGTTATCAGGATGTTTTGCAATTACATTGCGGTCCAGCTCATGATAGAGTTCCGCAGTAGAGCAAGAAAAATCAGGTTTACATACTACTATAAAACAATCTGGCATATCCGGCAGCTTGCGTAAACGCTCTCCCCTGCCTTCCACCATCGCTGTACCACCTAACACGCAGAATGGTACATCGCTCCCAATCTGCGCACCAAGCTCAGCAAGAGCAAGGATGGAAAACGGTGCTTCATAGTGTCGATTTAGCGCTCTGAGTACAGCAGCCGCATCGGCACTGCCCCCACCTAAACCGGCTTGGCTGGGAATTCTCTTAGTGATACGAATTTCAAGACCGCCAGGATCTTTCTTTATGGTGTCAAAAAATAATTTTGCCGCCTTCCAAGCAAGGTTTCCTTCATCTTGGGGAATGCCTTCCTTGTCGCAAAGCAGCGACCAGGGCTTTCCGGTTCCAATGTCGATTTCAATATCATCACGGATAGAAACTGTCTGCATAACACTTTGCAAATTGTGGTATCCGTCATCCCGCTTATCCAGTATATCCAGTGTTAAATTGATTTTGGCAAAAGCAAATTCTTGTAATGTAGTCATTTCTCTTCGCTCCTAGTTTTTCTTTTCATTATAGCGGAATGTGAATAGATTTGCAATGATTCATTTATGTATAGTCCCTACAAAAATGGGAATGATATGCACAGCCAAGAAATCAATCGGAGGTGTATATACTTGGATACGATCGCATTACTTCTTTCTATTATTGGCTCACTGAACTGGGGCCTCGTTGGCATTTTTCAATTTGACCTGGTTGCATGGTTATTTGGTGGTCAGGATGCCCTGCTCAGCCGCATTGTTTATACCCTTGTTGGCCTTGCCGGCCTGTGGTGTATTACCATGCTTTTCAGAAGAAATCGAGCCAAGTTCGGTGCAGAGAAATAAGAAACGGCGGCATCAAAGATGCCGCCTGATTTCTATTAACTTACGCGAATCTTACAGGTATAGGTAACATTTTCGTACTCAGTTTTAACTGTAATATAGTCATTATAAAGGGGCTTCAGGGCCTTAATCTTGCCACCATCGGTGCTTACATAGTCGTTCTCCCTGCATGTCCAGTTAACATCAATTAAGTTTCCGGAACTGCTCTTAAGGTATAGTGTAAATTCATCGCCGGCCTTAACTGTAATATCATCCTTGTAGTAAAGAGGTCCAAACGATGCATAAATCTCGTAGGATACATTTCCGCTGTTACCGTTGCCATCCTCTGTAATGCCGCCAGCATTGCCAGAAGATTCAATATCGCAGAGAATTTCGCAGGTTACAGACTGATCAGAATAGGTTGCTGTAATCGTTGCAGGACCGGAAGCATTGGCCGTTACAACACCGTTACTTACAGATGCAATGTATTCATTACTGCTTGTCCAGGTAATCTGCTCCACTGGAATAGGGCCATCATAGATAAGTTTTGTCTCTCCAGCAGTTGTAAAAGTCACTGTTTTTGCATTCAGTACGAGTTCGACATCCAACACACCGTTACCCACCACTATCTCGCAGGTTTCTGTAACATTTCCACAGGAGATAATGATATTGGTTGTTCCGTTTTGCACAGCAGTTACTTTGCCGCTACTATCAACTGTGGCAATATTTTCGTTTTCAGAACGATAAAGAATTGTATCTGTAGAATCAGCAGGGATTTTACGGCAATCAATAAGTGCAACATCCCCAACCTGTGCAAGAGTATATTGCTTGTTTACAATAGTGAGAGCCTCACAAGGCATATATGGCGGAGGGGTCGGTTCTGTGGGTGCGGGCGTCGCAGCAGGTTCCCAGGCGCCAAACCCGAGGCTACTAAACACGCCGGTCGCCCACAGAACTGCACCGAGTGCAACAACACCAACAAGGATAATCAAGATTATTAGAAGTGCGGGACTCTTTTTGCTACCTTCATCAACTTTTTGAGACTTCTTTTCGGCATCAGAGCGCTTCTTAACATTCGACTTGGAAAACCTGCCACCCTTCACATAGGTATAGCCGCTGCTTTCCATATCACCCTCGGGAACAGATTGGGACTGCGCAGGGCGAACACAGCCACAAATAGGGCACTGTGTCGCAGTATCGGCATAGGATGTTCCACAAATGTCACAGATAATTTTGCTCATAAACAGCCTCCATTCCGATGCTAACCAATAGCACCTGTAATTTGACAGTATTATAGCATTTCTTGATGAATAAAACAACTACAAACCTGTTGCTTTTTTTGTAAATTTATTTTATCATATATATTAATAAGACAAGGAGGCGATTTTATGTCCGCACCCAGACTCATTTCTCCATTATTAGACAATTTCGTTATGGGCGAGCCGATTTATAACCAGGGAGGTATCCGCATTCTGCCTGCAATGAAGCAGGATAAGGAAGAAAAATATATCGTCAAAATTATTTCTATTCCTGCTAATCAGTCCCAGGTAGATGCCCTTCTCATCACAGGTGCCTATAAGGACGCTGACGCTGTTAATAGTTACTTTGCAGAACTGGCTGATGGAACTATTCGTGAAGCCGGTGTTCTATCAAAACTGTCAAATTCCGGTGGGTTTGATGGATATGAAAATATGCAAGTCGTGCCAATGGACGATGGAAACGGCTATGATGTATATTTGCTTGCCCCCTACCGTCCCACTTGGGACAGGGTATCCCAGCAAAAGTCAATTACTCAATTAGATGGTTACAATTTAGCACTGGATCTTTGCGCAGCTTTATCCGTTGCGCGGAGAAATGGATACCTGTATGCTAATCTTAAGCCTGAAAGTGTAAGTGTTACCACTTCCGGTAGTTACCATATCAGCGATTTAGGCCTTATTGACCTTACTTATTTGCAGTACAGCAGCCTTCCTACAGGTTACTTTAGCAAATATACTGCCCCTGAGATTGCCGATGCCTATTCTTCCCTCAATAGCACATTGGATGTATATGCATTAGGTATGATGCTCTATGAAATTTTTAATGACGGTCTGCCTTTTGACGGTGTTCGTGCATCTGCTACTGAATATGCTGCTCCTGCCTATGCAGAAGAAGAGTTTGGTCAAATCATCTTAAAGGCTATTCATCCTGAGCCTGCAGAGCGCTGGCAGTCCCCCACTGAAATGGGACAAGCCATTGTTAGTTTGATGCAGCGCAAGGGCGTCAGCGATACGCCTATCGTGCCGGTAGTGGAAGAATCTGAAGTAGATGAGCAAACTGATGTGCCGGTTTTAGAAGAAACCGAAGTTACAGATGAGATCATTTCAGAAACCGCAACTGAAGTTACCGAAGATGAAAACACAGAGGAAGAAATCGTGGAAGATAATCCTGCCGAGGATGAAACATCTTCACCTGCCATTGATAACGATGGTTCTGAAATGATAAACGCGAAAGAAGAAACCGTTTCTAATTCTGTGGATCCTGAGACAGATCAGGAAATTACCGATGAAGAACAGCCCCCTATTCCTGTTGAAACGGATGCCATAACAGAGGGCGATGCTGCTGAAAGTACAGGTAATATCCTTGAAAAAGCAGACGAATTACTTGAAGACCTGGGTGTAATTTCGGAAGAAACTTCCGAGGATGAAACATACGAGCAACTTGCTATTGAGGAGCCTGCTGAGGAAGAGCAAATCACAGATGTGCAGGATGATGGTACGAAATGCCAGGCTGCAGATGAATCAGAAGAAGAATCTAAGCCTAAGAAATCCGGCAAGCGTAAAGCATTAATCATCTGCTCTGCAATATTGATTGCACTGTTGATTATTGGCGGTTTGTTCTTCTATCGCCATATTTACTTGCAGGAAATTGATTCGCTTTTTGTAACAGGTGAAGCGGATACTGTAACAGTAACAGTATCCACTGATATTGACAGCAGCAAACTCACTGTCGTCTGTACAGATGCCAATGGCAACACCTATGAAGCTGATTTAGTTGACTACAAGGCTACCGTTTCCGGCCTTCCGGCAGAAACAAACTACACAGTTTCTTTGAATATCGACGGCTTCCACAAATTAATTGGTAAAACAGAATGCACTTATGCTACTCCTCAAAAGACCGTGATTAAGGACTTTACAGTACTGAACGGTACAGAGGAAGGAACTGCAGAAGTTTCTTATCAACTGGATGGACCGAATGACGGTGAATGGACAGTTGCCTTCAGCGCACAGGGCGAAGAACCTATTGTTGCAAGTGCAATAGATGGTAAAGCCATAATCACCGGCTTAACATCCGGCAAACCTTATACTGTTACACTGTCCAGCAGCGCCCCTTTATATATGGATAAGAATGTCCAATTATCATTCACCCCCGGCCCCTCTATTAAACCCATTAATCCGCATATTGTATCCTGTATTGATGGAAAATTGACGGTAGCATGGTCTATTCCTGAAGATGCCGGTAATGCTTCTTGGGTCGTTCGTTGCTATAACAATGAAAGCTATGATGAAACAATAGTTGTAAATGAAGGCACAGCAAGTTTTAATATCCCGGACGATAAGAAGGCGTATACAGTAGAAGTTTCCGCCCAGGGACAGGCTGCAAAGGAAACCTTACTTGTTTCTGACAATGCAGTTACACTTTCTGATTTCAACATTGATACTTCTCTCCCCGGAAGAATTACGCTGAATTGGACTGCAAGCGCTGACGTACCTGAAGGCGGTTATATCGTGAGTTATACCGTTGACGGTGTCCAGGTAAAAGAAACCATTACAACAAACAGCAATTCTCTTACTCTCCTCGGCGCTGTTCCCAATGCGGATCACACGTTCTATTTTGCATCAAGCAACGGATCGAGTGTCCTTAGCGCACCAATTACTGTTAAGGCAACCGGCGAAAATCCCTTTAGCGCATTCGGTGTCAAAGCAGGAAATATGCGTTTTAACCTCTGTCCTCGCCCCTCCAAGAATAATTGGTCTTACAAGGATGTAAAGTCCTCTGCTTATACTACTACTTTTGCCGTAGGCCAAAAGGCCGGTGTTGCTGCACGAATTCTGTCCAGATATTACACCTCTGACGAAGTTGTTGCCACAGTATATGTCTTTAGGAATGCCGATGGCGCTATTGTACACACTTGCTTTACCGAGCAGGAGTGGGGCGATATGTGGTCTAATGGTTATGGCGCCTTTGATATACCCAGTTTGCCTGAACTTTCCGGTTCTTACAAATTAGATATGTATATCGACGGCGGCCTTGTATTCCAGACTAAAGTAACAATTAAATAGGAAAATGGCAGGAATTTTCCTGCCATTTTTTCCGGTATTTATTAAAAGAATTTTTTGATTTTTACTTGCAATAAACGATTTATAGTGGTATACTATCATAAATTGATTGCGGAGGCCACCAGGTATGACTGCTAATAAGGCAAATGCATACTTTTACTTTGGCTACTATTACTTTTATTTTAAGAAAAAGTAATAGCGATTTGTGCTGCCGTAAATCATGCAAAAGCATAGGATATAATTGCCGCACAGAATCGCATTCTGTGCGGTATTTCTTTTAGGAGATGATAGTATGATCGCAATACTGAAAAAAGGAACTACAAATGAACAGAAGAAACACTTGATTTCCTGGCTCAAAAATATGAATCTTGATGTTCATGTTTCCGATGGTGAACAGGTTACTGTTCTTGGTCTTGTTGGAGATACCAGCCGGGTTGATATCGACCTGCTGTCCAGCCTGGAGATTGTGGATTCTGTTCGCCGTGTATCCGAACCGTTTAAGCAAGCAAACAGAAAATTCCACCCCAATGATACCATAGTGGATGTGGCCGACATTAAGGTTGGCGGCGGCTACTTTGTAAGCATTGCCGGCCCGTGCTCTATTGAATCAGAGGAACAAATTGTAGGAGTTGCAAAAGCAGTAAAAGAGGCAGGCGCACACATTTTAAGAGGCGGTGCATTTAAACCCCGCACTTCTCCTTACGCATTCCAGGGTCTGAAAGATGCAGGCATTAAAATGCTTTTGCTGGCAAAGCAGGAAACCGGTATGCCTATTATTACTGAAATTATGAATATTCGTGCATTGGATCTGTTTGAAGATGTGGACATCATTCAGGTTGGCGCGAGAAATATGCAGAACTTCGACCTCCTACAAGAGTTAGGGAAAACAAAGAAGCCAATCCTCCTGAAAAGAGGTCTTGCCAATACATTGCAAGAACTGCTGATGAGCGCTGAATATATTATGAGCGAAGGCAACGAGAATATAATTCTTTGTGAAAGAGGCATCCGCACTTACGAAACTTACACTAGAAACACCTTGGATGTCTCTGCCGTTCCTGTTCTTCACGAGCTGTCCCACCTACCCGTAATCGTCGATCCCAGTCATGCAACCGGAAAGGCTGCCCTTGTTCCCCCTATGGCCCTGGCAGCCACCGCCGCAGGTGCGGATGGCATAATGGTCGAAGTCCATAACAACCCTGCCTGTGCCCTTTGCGACGGCGCCCAATCCTTAACACCTGCTCAGTTTGCAGAGCTTAGTTACAACGTGCAAAAAATTCGGGAGGTCATTCGATGAATGTAGGCATTTTAGGCCTTGGCCTAATCGGAGGCTCCCTTGCACGGGCCTATGCGAAAGCGGGGCATAAAGTGTATTGTCACGATAGCGACGATAACATTTTGGATTTTGCTATGCTGTCCGGTGTTGTGCACGGACATCTGGACAAGAGAACAATTCACGATTGTGATCTGATATTATTGGCAATTTTTGCAAAGGGAAGCGGCGATTGGCTGGAAATGAACGGACAATATATTTCACCCAATGCCCTCGTGATTGATTGCTGCGGCATTAAAGAAGAAATCTGTAACAGATGCTTTCCCATTGCAGAAAAATTTGGTTTTACCTTTATTGGCGGACATCCGATGGCCGGATCTCATAACAGCGGTTTTAAGTACAGTCGTTCCAACCTGTTTCAGGGTGCTCCAATGGTGCTTGTGCCACCTAAATTTGACGATCCGGAACTGCTGCAAAGAGCGGAGGATGCTTTATCCCCCTGCGGATTTAAGTCTTTTTCCATCACAACAGCGCAAGAGCACGATGAGATGATTGCATTCACTTCTCAAATGCCCCATATCGTGAGCAATGCGTATATTAAATCTCCCACCGCCAAGATGCATAAAGGTTTTTCTGCGGGTAGCTACAAAGATTTGACTCGCGTTGCCTGGCTAAATCCCGCTATGTGGGCAGAGCTTTTTCTATCCAATAAAGAGAATGTACTGAGGGAACTGCAGTATTATATCCAAAGTCTGCAGGCCTATGAAACTGCAATTGCAGAAAACGACGAAGTTGCGTTAATTGCTCTGCTGGATGAGGGCAGAAAGCGCAAAAAGGAGGTAGACGGATGAATACCGTCACTGTCAGCAATTCAAAAACCTATCACATACATATTGGGAGTAATCTTATCTCCCGGATTGGAGAGTACCTACCCCAAATTATCAAGGGGAACAAAGTACTTATTATCTCCGACAGTAATGTTTGGCCCATTTATGGAGAAACTGCCAGATGTACCTTGCTAAATAACGGATACTGTGTATTTCACTATGTTATTCCCGCCGGAGAGCAAAGCAAATCCGGCGACAATTACTTAAAAATCCTTGGTTATGCGGCTGATCAGCAGCTTACGCGGGCGGACTGTATTATTGCATTGGGTGGTGGCGTGGTAGGTGACCTGGCAGGCTTTGTTTCTGCTACGTACCTCAGAGGGATTGCTTATGTCCAAATTCCGACTACCCTGCTGGCTATGGTCGACTCCTCCGTCGGTGGCAAGACCGCTATAGATCTTCCTGCTGGCAAAAATCTTGCTGGCTCGTTTTATCAACCCAGTCTCGTGTTGTGTGATTTGAATGCACTGGATACCCTGCCTGAGAGCTTTTTTATAGATGGGTGCGCAGAAGTTATCAAATATGCTATTCTTTTTGATAAAACTCTATTTGAACACCTGGAAACGTTCACTCTCGGATTTGATCGTCCCAATGTTATTACCCGTTGTATAGAATTAAAGCGCGACATCGTGAACCTCGACGAACGGGACTTGGGTGTGCGCCAGCTACTGAATCTTGGTCATACAATTGGCCATAGTATTGAAGCAAACAGCGGCTATAGTATCTCTCACGGAAAAGCAGTCGCGATAGGGACAAATCTGATTGCTGCTTGCGCCGCATCTACTGGCTTCTGCACGGAAGGCACTTATTCAAAGATACATAATGTACTAAAAAGGTTTGGCCTGCCAACGCAAGCACCTTACACTGCACAATCCCTCACGGAATCTGCCCTTCATGATAAGAAGCGAAATGCCAACACCCTATCCCTCATTATTCCTAAGGATATCGGAGAATGTATCATCCACCCCTACCCTATTGACGATATCGAAACCTTTATAAAGGCTGGACTAACCTATGAAGATCAAAGTTGTTCCCGGTAAGTTGTCAGGGACTATCCAAGCGATATCCAGCAAATCCCAAGCCCATAGAATGCTGATATGCGCCTCATTATCTAAAATTCCATGTCGAATCTATTGCCCTGATACCAACGAGGATATTGAGGCCACTGTTTCTTGCCTAAATGCACTTGGTGCTGAAATTGTGCGCAATAACGCGCACTATAGTGTTACCCCCATTGCTACTATTCCTTGCGATGCTACACTTGATTGCAGAGAAAGTGGCTCCACATTGCGTTTCTTATTGCCACTGGCTGGTGCCTTAGGTGTAAACACAACCTTTATTATGCGTG
>JAZNZO010000049.1:0-31062 GCA_045594945.1 Faecousia sp. | reverse complement strand
ATGGGCGCTAAGTACTGGGATAAGTCCCTGGTTCCCCAGGCTGATGTTGACCACGAACTGGCTGTTCAGGTGGCTGCTATGGACAACGATCCCAAGATGGCCGGCAAGCCCGCTCAGGTCAAGGAAAAGATCGCCGCCGGTAAGATCGCTGCTTACTTCAAGGAAATCTGCCTGCTGCAGCAAGACTTCGTTCGTGGCGACCTGTTCTCCGGCTCCGTTGAAGGCTACATTGCCGATGCTGCTAAGAAGCTGGGTGGCTCTGTGAAGTTTGTTGACGCTATTCACTATGTGAAGGGCGAAGGCATTGAAAAGAAGGAAGAAAACTTCGCTGATGAAGTTGCTGCTCAGATCGCTAACGCTGGCAAGTAATTCTTTCTCAAAATAAAAATTTCGGGATGTGCGATTGCACATCCCGTTTTTTTATATCAACATTGTAACAAACGGAAACAGCGCCGCAGTCAGAAGACCTGCAACCACCAAGGAAAGGCTGCTCACCGCACCCGTAAGCGGATCAACTTCCAATGCTTTGGAAGTGCCAAGCACATGGGAGGCCGTGCCGTAAGCCACGCCCTGGCAAATGGGATTATTCAGCCGGAACAGTTTGCAGAACACCGGGCCAAGGAGCACGCCCACAATGCCGGTCACTGCAATCACACCGGCAGCCAGGGAGCCAATGCCTCCCCCCTGCTCTGCCAGCACCATACCAATGGCGGTGGTTATGCTTTTGGGAAGTAAGGATACGCTGATCTCACGGGGCAGCGTAAAGAGAATGCAAAGTCCCAGCACCATAAAAAGACTGCTCACCCCGCCGGCGATCACACCTGCTAAAATCGCGGGCAAATTCTTCTTCAGCGCCTTCATTTGCTCATACAGAGGCACAGCCAGAGCAACGGTGGCAGGCGTCAACAGCCAACCGATGGGCTCCATCCCCCTCTGATAGTCCGCCATAGGCATTTTGGTGAGGATCAAAAATACGCCAACCAGCACCGTTGTGATCAAGAAAGGATTGCAAAAACTGTGCTTCACTTTCTTTCTGCACCAAAGGCCGAAAAGATATACCCCCAGAGTCAAACACAATGAAAACAGTGGAAGGCTCAAAATATCAGGCATCCTGCTGCCCCCTTCCTCTCATCAGCCACTTGGTAATAAGTCCGCTGATCGCAAAGATTGCGCCGGTGGTGAAAACCGTAATTACCAAAATTGCCCCTGCATTGGGCGCGATAATGCCCCAGTATTCCAGCACCTTTACCGCCGGGGCAACCAGCAGCACCGGCATCACAGCAACCAGGAAGTCCGCCGTCTGCTTTACCCTTTCCACCTTTACCAGTCCTGTCAGCAAAGCAATCAGCAGCAGCACCAAGCCATAGACCGATGCAGGTATGGGAAAAGGCAGCAGTGTTTCCAGCGCCTGCCCCACCAGGGAAAAGGCCAGGATGATCATAAACTGTTTTACATATTGCAAAGTAACACCTTCTATCGGGCTTCAGAAATCTGCACCTATTGTAGCACACTTTGTCAAATAAAGAAAGCACCTGCAATGCAGGTGCTTTCGTTGTTTAGCGACTTCCCTTGTCGTAAGGGATGCCCTCTGCCTTGGGGGCTCTGGAATTCTTGGAAGTGAACGCCAGCACAATCAAGGTAATCAGGAAGGGCAACATCCGGAACAGGCTTCCGGGGTCTACACCGGCGGCTTTCAGCTTATCACCCAAATCCTTCAGGGCGAAAATCTTATCGCCATTGATGTCAATGGAAGAATAACCGGCAGCGATACACTTGCAAAGGCCAAAGAGGAAGGCCGCGCCGGCGGTACTCAGAGGCTTCCAGTTGCCGAAAATCATAGCGGCCAGAGCCAGGAAGCCGAAGCCCGCCACATCACCGGTGGATGCACAGTTGGCGGTAGTTAACGCATAGACAAAGCCACCAATGCCTGCCAGGGCGCCGGAGATGCAAACACCGGCATAGCGCATCTTGTATACATTGATGCCCAGGGAGTCTGCCGCCTGAGGATTTTCACCGCAGGCCCGGAGCCGCAGGCCAAACTTGGTCTTATACAGGATAATAGACAAAACCACAAAGAGGATGATGCAAATAAAGGTTGTGGGATAAATCTTGTGCATAAACACAGACTGGAACAAATTCAGTTCCCCCACCGGCACATCCGCAAGACCAAAATCGCTCTTCTTCAGCATGAACCAGGAAGAAGCGTCACCGGTAAACATACCCAGTGTATTTTGGTTAATGATAATGTTAATGAGGAACAACACCAAAGCCGGAGCCAACATATTCAGGGCTGTGCCGCCAATGGTCTGGTCTGCCTTCAAGTTGATGGATGCGAAAGCCAGCAACAGGGAGAAAACTGCACCTGCCACCGCAGAGATGCCCAGTGCCACCCACATCAGCAGTTGCCCCTGGTCTTTCACAAAAAGGCCTGCTTTTTGGAAGGAATAAACGACCAAAACGCCGATAAATGCGCCCAAAATCATAATACCTTCCAGTGCCAGGTTGATGATACCGCTTCGCTCTGCGAAGATACCTGCCAGCGCAACAATAAGCAAGGGGATGGTGTAAGTTAAGGTATTCTGTAATAGATATGCCATTTCTTATTCCTCCTTTGCTTTTTCGGAAGGTTCTGCTGCAACGGCTACCTTCTTTTCCTTCTTCTTGGACAGCCACATCTTAATGAGCAGAGAGAAGGAACTGAAGTACACGATCGCAGCGATAATAATATCAGTAATATACGCATTGTAGGCTGTCAAATTCTTCAGTTGCAGGCCGTTGATGGAAAGCATAGACATAAAGGCAGAACTGAAGATAATGCCAATGGGATTATTGGCTGCCAGCAGTGCAACGGGGATGCCGTTAAAGCCTTCGGCAGGCAGTTTCTGATAGGTTTCCCAAGCAAATTCCGTGTTGCCGGACAGATAGTACAAAGAGGCACCGGCAGCAGCCAAAGCACCGGCAATGGCCATAGACAGCACGATGTTCCGCTTGTCTTTAATGCCGGCATACCGGGCGGCATGGCGGTTGGCGCCGCAAGCCTTCAGTTCGTAGCCCAGGGTGGTCTTGTTCATCAGAATATATACCACAACCGCCAGCAAAACAGCAATCAAAATGCCGCCATTTACCTGGGAGCCGGGGAACAATTTATCAAGGCCCATTTTTGCCGTTTCCACGCCGTTACGGGCAGTGGGCATAATATAGCCAATCTTACCGGCTTCCGAAGCATTCCGCAGAGAACTGCTGGAGAAGAACATCGTTACCAAGTTAGCGGCAATCCAGTTGGTCATAATACAGGCCAGCACTTCGTTGATGCCCCGGGTGGCCTTCAAAAGGCCGGGGATCGCACCCCACAGGGCGCCGGCCACCATACCTGCCAGAAATGCCAAAATCCAAATAATCCAGGCAGGCAGGACAGTCGTAGGAATAGACAGTGCCACATACAAGGTAGCGGCGGTACCCATCAGGTATTGACCGGGCGCGCCAATGTTAAAAAGGCCGGTCTTAAACGCAACGGCAACAGACAGGCCGGTCATCAAAACAGGAACAGCCCGGAACAGAAGGTTGCCCCAGTTTACCGGGTTAAAGCCAAAGGCCAGCTCTGTACCTTCACGGCCTACGGAGAACACGCCGCCAAAAACGAGCCGGATACCATCCCAAATGCTCTTTGCGTTGAAGGTTTGCTTGTTTCCGGTGAGGCCCACGATCACAACAATCAAAGAGCCAACCACCAAGCCTGCCAAAATAGACAGAAGGGAAGCAAGCAGTTTCTTTGTGCCATCCCGGCGGTACAGGTCTAACAGGGTGTTTTTCATACTTGCGCCTCTCCTTCCCCATCCCGCTTGGCACCGGCCATATACAGGCCCAGTTCCTGGACAGTCGTCTTCTTGGGATCCAGCTCGCCCACGATTTCGCCTTCATACATAACCAAAATCCGGTCGGACAAGTTCATAACTTCGTCCAGTTCCAGACTTACCAGCAGCACGGCTTTGCCTGCGTCCCGTTGGGCAACAATTTGGCTATGGATATACTCAATAGCGCCCACATCCAGGCCACGAGTGGGCTGAACTGCCACTACCAGGTCCTTGTTCCGGTCCATTTCGCGGGCAATAATGGCCTTCTGCTGGTTGCCGCCGGACATGCTCCGGGCGGTGGTTACCGCGCCCTGGCCGCTACGAACGTCGTACTGTTCAATCAGGCTATTGGCATAGGCCCGGATTGCAGGACCGTTAATAAACCCAAAGGTTTGGAACCGGGGGTCCTTATAGTTTTGCAGAACAATATTTTGCTCCAGAGAGAAGTCCAGCACCAGGCCGTGCTTGTGCCGGTCTTCGGGGATATGGCTCATGCCTGCATCTGCACGGCGGCGGATACTCTGCTTGGAAATGTTCTTTCCACACAGGGTAACCGTGCCCTTGCTGGCTTTATCCAGGCCGGTCAGGCCATAGACCAATTCGCTCTGACCGTTGCCGTCAATACCGGCAATGCAAACAATTTCACCTTTGCGTACCTGGAAGGAAACATCCTTTACCGCATTGTTCTTGTGGAGTTTGGAAGGCACAGTCAAGCCCTGTACATCCAGCACCACTTCCCCGGGCTGAGCAGGTGCCTTTTCCACCTGCAGCTGCACCGGGCGGCCAACCATCATAGTGGAAAGTTCTTCCTTTGTGGTGTCCTTTATGTCCACAGTGCCGATATACTTGCCCTTCCGCAGAACGGAGCAGCGGTCGGCAACGGCCATAATTTCGTTTAGTTTATGGGTGATGAACAGAATGGACTTTCCTTCTGCAGCAAAGCCACGCATAATTTCCATCAGTTCGTCAATTTCCTGAGGGGTCAGCACTGCAGTGGGCTCGTCAAAAATCAGCACTTCGTTGTCCCGATAGAGCATCTTCAAAATCTCAGTGCGCTGCTGCATACCAACGGTGATATCCTCCACCTTGGCATCCAGATTCACATGCAGGCCGTACTTATCGGAAAGTTCCTGTACCTTCTTCCGGGCCTGTTTCTTTCGCAGGAAACCAAAAGAGGTATCTTCTGCGCCAAGAATAATATTATCCAAAACCGTAAATACATCCACCAACTTGAAGTGCTGATGCACCATGCCAATGTTCAGGGCAGTGGCATCGTTGGGATTGTTGATTTTGACTTCAACGCCATTTTTCTTGATGACACCTGCTTCCGGCTGATAAAGGCCAAAAAGAACAGACATCAAGGTGGACTTTCCGGCGCCGTTTTCGCCAAGCAAGGCGTGGATTTCGCCCCGACGCAGCTGCAAAGTAATATCGTCATTTGCCACAATGCCGGGGAATTCTTTTCTGATGTTGAGCATTTCAATTATATAATCAGATTGCATAATGAAACTGCCCCCTTCCGGTTATTATTTGCGGATTTTAACAAATCTATTATAATATGCGGCCAGTGGAATTGCAAGCATTATTCCGCAAAGAACCGCCATAAACAGACAGCAAAGGGGAGGACTTCGGTCCTCCCCTTTGCTGTCTGTCAGAAAACTTGTTTTTTGACAGACTCAGAGGTCACTAAAGGCGGCAAGACAAGCAACTCGCACTCGTCGGCGTACAGATGGTACGTTAGAGGGCGAGTTGCGCAGTAAGTCAAAATGCCTTGCGCAGCAAGCTTTTTGCATAAAACTTCCTCCGGCCAGTCTTGAAGCGGACCACCCCCTATGAATGCGGGGGGACAAGGATGCAATCCCCATATGGTTCGCATTTTGACGGTTGGCGGCTTTTTTGACACGCTGATAAGGGGAGGACCGAAGTCCTCCCCTTTAGGTTTGCAGATAGATTAGATGATGTTCAGGCTGACATTGGCGAAGGGGCCATTGATGCCGGTCTCATAGTTTCTGTCAACAACTACAGAACCGCTCTTCAGTTTGGCGAACAGAGCTTCGTAGTCTTCTACGGAGAAGTTCTTCAGGCTCCAGGTAGCGGTGGGCAGGCCAACAGCATCATCGTTAGCGCCCAGAGTCTTACCGCCGCCGGCCCAATTGCCGTCGAAGTAAGAAGCGCAAGCGATCATAACAGCCTCACGCAGGCCCTTGGTAGCAGAGGTGATAACATACTCAGACTGGCTGGACTGGTCAACGTCAACACCGATAACCTTGCCGTCGTTAGCGCCGGCAGCTGCGAAAGCGGACTGGCACATAGAACCGCCGCAGGCGAAGATAACTTCAGTGCCGTTAGCATACCAGCCGTCCAGCATGGTCTGCAGTTCGGGAGAAGCGCTGAAAGCTGCGCCGTATTCCCAGGAGTAGTTCATTTCAACATTGATGTTCTTTTCAGCAGCGGCAGCCTGAGCGCCCTGTACATAGCCATAGCCGAAACGGCAGCAAGCGGGGTTAGCACCGCCACCACCACCGGTGAAGCCCAGCTTGGTGTAGCCTTCCATAACAGCAGCGTAGCCAGCCAGGTAGCCGGACTGCTCTTCCTGGAAGTCGATAGCCAGGACATTGTCCAGGCCGAGGGGCCAACCGTCGATAAAGACGAACTTCACGCCGGTGAATTCCTTAGCAGCCTGCTCCAGAGCGGTAGACTGCAGGAAGCCGGCAGCGATCACGATTTCAGCGCCGTTGTCAACAGCAGCCTTCATAGCATCATAGCGGTCAGCATCGGTAGCCTGGTCGCCGTTGGCGGGCTGATAGTACTTGTAGGACTTGCCGTTTTCGGAAGCGTAGCGCTTAACGCCTTCCCAAGTGCCCTGGTTGAAGGACTTGTCCAGCAGCTGACCTACGTCAGTGACGAAAGCGATGGTGTACTTGCCGTCGGCAGAGGTCATTTCGTTGGGAACAGCCTCATAGTCGAAACCGGCGGGCTTGCTTTCTGCGGGCTTCTGGCCACAGCCTGCGAACAGAGCGGCAACCATCAGCACGGAAAGAACAAGTGCGAGAATCTTCTTCATTTTGTTTTCCTCCAAAATTTTATTTGAGGTATTTTCATACCTTTTGTATTATCGCATATTTCCTACAGAAAATCAACATCTATTGTCATTTTTTGTGAAAAATGTCGATATCTGCTTTTTCTTAGTCTTGCATATGCTCCTTGGGACGGAAACTATGGGGCAGGATATCCGCAAGGGTCAATTCTTCGAAACTTTCTTCGCCCTTTACAAGATAGACCTTGAAATCATCCTCGCAGAATTCCCGCATCACTTGCCGGCAAACGCCGCAGGGAGGGAATGCGCCGGTGATTTTACCGCCTTTTCCGCCGCAAACGGCGATGGCTGTGAAAGCCCGATGGCCATCGTAAATGGCCTTGAAAAAGGCAGTTCGTTCGGCGCAAACGGTGGGAGTAAAGGAAGCATTCTCAATGTTACAGCCCTGATAGACAGTGCCGTCAGCGCACAGCAGGGCCGCGCCTACTGCATAGCCGGAGTAGGGATAATAGGCTCTCCCCATCGCCTCAATGGCCAACTGAGCCAGTTTTTCAGGCGTCATTTCAAGACCTCCTTTGCAAAGCTGATACCGGGAGTAGAAAGTTCTGCCTGCAGCAATTCTGCCACAGTGGCTGCAATGTCTGCAAAGCTCTCCCGGGTGCCTAAATTGCCGGGCTTTACATCCTGGCCCAAAACAAGCAGCGGCACATATTCTCTTGTGTGGTCGGTGGTTGCGGTATATGCCGGGTCACAACCGTGATCGGCAGTAATCATCACCACATCGTCTTTTCCCAATTTGGGGAGGAATGTGCCCAGCCAGGTGTCAAATTCCGTCAAAGCCCTGGCATAGCCGTCGATGTCCCGGCGGTGACCAAAGAGCATATCAAAATCCACCAAATTCACGAAGCACAGTCCCTCAAAGCCCCGGCTTTCAAACCGGTCTGTATGGGCCATACCGTCTGCATTGGATTGATTGTAAACGTGCTCGGTGGTACCGATCCCTGCAAAGATGTCATAGATCTTGCCCACACCGATGCAGTCTTTACCTGCCTCTTTCACCGCATCCAAAAGGGTCTTTGCAGGAGGCTCCAAAGAGTAGTCATGGCGATTGGATGTGCGCTTATAGGCGCCGGGCGTGCCAACGAACGGACGGGCAATGACCCGACCAACGCCATGCTTGCCCACAAGTTGCTTTCTTGCGATCCGGCAATATTCGTAAAGCTGCTCCAAAGGCACGGTTTCCTCATGGGCGGCGATTTGGAACACCGAGTCTGCAGAGGTGTAAACAATCAGATCTCCGGTTTTTTGGTGCTGCTCACCGAATTCGTCAATAACGGCCGTGCCGGACCAGGGAGCATTGGCCAAAACACCTCTGCCGGTGGCCTTGCGGAAAGGCTCCAACACCTCTTCCGGGAAGCCATCAGGATAGGTGGGCAAAGGATTTTCGGATACAATACCCGCAATCTCCCAGTGGCCAATGGTTGTGTCCTTGCCGTTGGATTTTTCTGTCAGCCGGGCGTAGGCGCCGACGGGGTTTTCTTCTTTGGGAAGGCAGGTAACGCCGTCAATATTGCCAAGACCCGCTTTCAGTAAATTGGGAATGTGGAATTCTTTGGATGTGGCGCAGGCGGCCAGCGTGTTGACCCCTTCATCTCCAAAGGCTTTGGCATCGGGCATAGCGCCAATGCCGAAAGAATCCAATACAATTAAAAACACACGCTTCATAAAATATCCCTCCTTTGGGAAAGTTTGGGCGGCCTTCGCAGGTCGCCCAACAGGATTATCGGTTATCCATAGCCACTGCAACGTCCAGAGCCACCTTCATCATCTGGGTGAAGGCAGTCTGCCGTTCTTCGGAAGTGGTCTCCACGCCCTTGAGAACATGGTCAGAGATGGTGCAGATGCAAAGCGCCCGCTTGCCGTACCGGGCTGCATTCATATAAAGAGCAGCAGCTTCCATCTCCAGGGCCATAACGCCCATCTTCTTCAAGCCGTAAACACTGTCCAGCCCCTCGGGAACGCCTACATGGTCGCCATAGAACACATCGGAAGAATTCACATTACCTACGTGATAAGTAGCGCCGTGATTTTCGCAAGCCTTTACAGCCTCAGACAGCAAAGTATAGTCTGCAATGGGGGCAAAGGTGCCGGGCAGGTGGAACTGGGCTGCATAGTTGGAGTCGGTGCAAGCACCCTGGCCCAAAACGATGTCATAAAGGTTAATATGATCCTGAATAGAGCCGGCAGAGCCAACGCGGATAATGTTCTCCACATTGTAGCCGTTGAACAGTTCGTGGGAGTAAATGCCAATGGCGGGCATACCCATACCGGAAGCCATTACGGACACTTTTACGCCCTTATAGGTGCCGGTGTAGCCGTGAACGCCACGAACATTGTTCACAAGAACAGGGTTTTCCAAAAAAGTCTCTGCAATAAACTTGGAGCGCAGCGGGTCACCGGGCATCAGCACAGTCTTGCCGAAATCGCCGGGCTTTGCCGCAATATGGGGAGTGGGGGTCTTCAACATAGCAATACCTCCTAAAGTGTTATTAATAAGTTCCGTCGTTCTTTAAGCCCTTGGCAATTTTTACCACCCGGGAAGTGCCAAGGCGGGATGCGCCCAGGGCAATAAACTTTTCTGCATCTTCCAGGCTGGAAATACCGCCGGCAGCCTTAATCTTCACATGGGGAGCTACGTGCTTGGCAAACAGTTCCACATCGGCAAATGTGGCGCCGGCCTTGGAGAAGCCGGTGGAAGTTTTGATGTAATCGGCACCGGAGTCGGAAACAGCCTTGCACAGGGCAATCTTTTCTTCTTCGGTCAGCAGGCAGGTTTCAATAATCACTTTCAGGAGTTTTCCTTTGCAGGCGGCCTTGATAGCGGCAATTTCCTCCCGGATGGCATCAAACTTGCCTTCCTTGGCCCAGCCGATATTGATCACCATATCCACTTCGTCTGCGCCATTGTCCACCGCGTCAGATGCCATAAAGCACTTGGCCTTTGTGGTGGCGTAGCCGTTGGGGAAACCAATTACGGTGCAAATTGCCAGCTTGTCACCCACATACTCCTTGGCCTGCTTCACAAAGGAAGCGGGAATGCAGACAGAAGCGGTCTTGTAAGCCATACCGTCGTCGCAGATGGCCTTAATATCTGCCCAGGTAGCCGTCTGGGCAAGCAAAGTATGGTCGCACTTGGAAAGAATTTCAGAAAGTTCCATAGCAAAATCTCCTTATTTTCCGTGTAATTTGATCTTCTTATGTTCCCGGATGCCCCGGATATAGCACTTATGGCACATAGCGATGTAGGCATCGTTGCCGCCTAAGAACACCTGAGCGCCTTCGGTAACGATGTAGCCCTCCCCGTCAATACGGGCATTGACAGTGGCTTTTGCCCCGCAGTCACAAATGGTTTTGATTTCCTGAATGGTGTCTGCCACTTCCATCAGCCGGCGGGAGCCGGGGAACAGTTTGGTCTGGAAGTCCGTCCGCAGGCCGAAGCACATTACCGGCACATTGAAGTCATTGACAATGTGGCGAAGTTGGTCAATTTGCTCCGGGGTCATAAACTGGCACTCATCCACAATAATCACATCGCAGCTATCCTTCTTGGTCTGGGCGAACAGATTGTATACATCCATTTCCGGAGAAATGATGTCCACCCGGGCTTCCAGGCCGATACGGCTGCGGAGAATATGGACCCCGTCCCGGGTGTCGGCGCTGGGTTTGATCAGCCACACCTGCAGGTCATTTTCCTCGTAGTTATACTTGGTAATCAGGGCCTGGGCGGTCTTGCTGGAACCCATAGCGCCATACTTAAAATAGAGTTTTGCCATAATCGGGTGCCCCCATTCTCTTTCTTTTCTTTATTATACTAAAACCGCAAGGTATATGCAAGTCAGAAAAACAGCAGAGAATACCAGGTGATGATGTTGCTGCCATACTGAAAATCCAACCCCAAACTTTCCAGCACCGGGATCACATTGATGCCGTGACTTTCCACGCAGGGATGCATCTTATCCGGGTGGATACAGGGCTTGCCTTCCAAATAGGCGCATTTTTCGCACTTGGCGCAGGCTTCTGTGGAAAGCACATAGGGGCTGACTCCTTCCGCGCGGAGCATATCCGCCACGATGTCGGTAATCTCCTCATGGGGACCCCGGGTGGAAAGAGTCTCTTCGATATCTGAAATGTCGTTGCACTCCGTAATGGTTCCAATCAACAGGCAATTTTTGTAGGCAAGACACTTCAACCGACAAGCATCCACTTCTCCTACTGCCGGAGGACAGGCCCAGCTTTTGCCGTACATGGGGCATTCTGCAGAGCAAATATAGCGGATGCGCTGGGAAAATTCCAGTTCCTCAGGGTCAATAAACGCATAGGTATAAAGGGGCAACTGGGAAAGGGCCTCCTCAAATCTGGCTTTATCCATTTCCTATCTCCTCCATAATCCGCTTGCAGCCTTCCTGTAAATCACGCCAGGTGGCGGTAAAATCCCCGGTGTACCAGGGGTCGGCCACATCCCGGGAAAGAAGGGGCTGAAACTTTTTGCAGCCGGGAAACAGCCGCTGCAAATAGGTGCGGTTGCGGCTGTCCATATAATAGATGTAATCGCTGGAATCAATATCCCCTTGGGTGATCTGCCGGGCATAGTGGCAGTCAAAGGGAATGCCATGTTTTGTTAGTTCCCGCTGGGCAGGGGGATAAATGGGATTGCCCAACTCTTCCCTGCTGGCGGCTACAGAATCCACCTGCACAGAAGCAACGCCAGCCTTTTTCAGCATATCTTTCAAAATAAACTCTGCCATCGGACTGCGGCAGATATTCCCGTGACATACAAATAATACCTTCACAAAACCGCCCTCTCTTTCGCAAATCCACTATACCACAAACCCACCCCAATTGCAACAAAGGCTTCTCCTTGAAGAGTTGATTCCCCGTCAGCGGGGAAAATGTCCGCAAAGCGGACAAAAGGGGCGCGGCCAGCAGGGCGCTGTCACCAAAGGTGACTGATGAGGTGTATATTTCTCATAACGACACCTCATCCACCGCTTACGCGGTCCCCCTTCCCCTCAAGGGGAAGGCTTTTTTCATCCTATCAGCAAGTGTTACGCCATTCGCATAAAAGCCGGGCTTTCTAATTTGCTTGCATTTCTTTTTCTGCTACAGTATAATTTCCTTAGAAAATAACTGTTAGGGGAAGTTGTTATGAAGGGCAAGAAAAATATTTTGCTATTAACCACCGGCGGCACCATCGCCTCTGTCCTTGGTGGAGAGGGTTTGGAGCCTCACCGCTCTGATGTGATGGATCGGGAACTCAATCAACTTCGCACCTATTATACTATTTCTGTGGAAGATGTGATGTGCTTAGACTCTTCCAATATGCAGCCGGAGCAGTGGCAGACCATTGCCCGCCAGGTTTTTGCGCACAAAGATGCCTTTGACGGCATCGTCATTTCTCACGGCACAGATACGATGGCCTATTCTGCTTCTGCAGTCACCTTTATGCTCCCTAATATTGATGTACCTGTGGTGTTTACAGGTTCCCAGCTGCCCCTGGCAGATATTCTTTCCGATGGCCCGGACAATCTTCGCACCGCCTTTGCAATGGCCGCCTCCGGCGCGCCCGGTGTGTTTTTAGCCTTTGACCGGAAAGTTATGTTAGGCTGCCGGGCAGTCAAAGTGCGGGCCTCCGGCTTCTCTGCTTTTGAAAGCATTAACGCCCGCTATGCAGGCAAGGTCAGCAATCAAGGGCTTGTATTGGACCCTCAGGTGCTGCCAAAACCCAAGGGAGAGCCTGCCTTCCTGCCGGAAATCAGCGAAAATGTATTCCTGCTGAAACTGACACCGGGTCTGAACCCCAAAGTGTTTGATATGCTGGCCGCTATGGGCTATAAGGGCATCGTGGTGGAAGCCTTTGGCCTGGGCGGTATCAATGTGCTGCAAAAGGGCCTGAGCGGTATCCAGCGTGCCATTGAAGATGGCATCAGTGTGGTAGTAACCACCCAATGCCTTTATGACAGTTCTGATTTGAATGTCTACCAGGTAGGCAATAAACTTTTGCAGTTAGGTGTGATCCAGGGCCGGGATATGACTTCGGAAGCGGCTATGACCAAATTGATGTGGGCCATCGGTCAGGGTATGACCCAGGCGCAAATTGCAGATCTGTTCACACAAAACTTAGCCGGCGAAATTACCCTACCCGGCGAAAGAGAGGTTCCTATGGGCAAATTTGAGGCAGAAGTCAAAGAGAAATGGGGCAAAACCCCGGCCTATGCAGAATACGAAGAAAAAACCAAAGACTATTCCGGGGAAAAGCAAACCGCCCTGGCTGGCAACTTGGATGCCATTATGGCAGAATTTGCCCTCTGCAAGGCCACTTCCACCCCGGAAAGTGGGGATGCTCAGGCCCTTGTGCAAAAATTACAGGCCCACATTACAGAAAACTACTACACCTGCACCCCTGCTATTTTGGCAGGCTTGGGTCAGATGTATGTGGCTGACCCCCGGTTCAAAGCCAATATCGACCGCCGCGCAGAAGGCACTGCCCAATTCATCTGCGATGCCATCCTGGCCTACTGCCATAAATAAGTGAGGAAAATCTTATGGACAGCCTGCATTATTATCCTGCTACAGAAGCGAATTTATCTTTCATCCGGGAAGTCTACGAAGAAAATATGGATGCCCTGCACGGAAACCACCGAACTTTGGAAATGTGGAAGGACCTAATGAAAGCGGAAACTTCTGCCTATTACATTGTAAAGGCCGCCGAGCCGGTGGCTTGGTTCCGGCTGGACACAGAGGAAGACCTGGAACTGGGCATGTTGCAGGTAAAACCTTCCTGCCACCGCCGGGGCGTGGGCAAGTTCATTCTTTCCGTCACTGAAGAATTGGCAAAGGAAAAAGGCTATTCCAAGGTCATCATTCACACGACGGAGGATAATCTTCCCGCCCAAGCCCTTTACCGGAAAGCAGGCTATGCCTTAACGGAAGTTGGCCCCTGCACCACCGCCGATGGGGCCCAGCGAGTAGGCTATACCTTTGAAAAGAGATTGGAGGAATCGCCTGTGTCTGCAATCACTGTCCGCCCCTACGAAGAAAAAGACTATGAAGCAGTCGAACGCATCCACGATGCCGCCCGGAAGATTGAACTGGCTCTGGCGAATTTATCGGATGCCTTTCTCCCCTTCTGTGTTGCATCGGAGCGGGAAGACTTTTTTGACTACCCCCATATTGATGTGGCTGCCATTGGGGAGAAAGTGGTTGGTTTCTGCGCATACACAGAGGAAGAACTGGCCTGGCTCTATGTATCCACAGACCTGTTCCGGCAGAAGATTGGCAGTGCTCTCATAGAAAACGCACTGAAAACTGAGCCGGGTATTTGCGAGATTGAAGTCCTCTACGGCAACGAGCCTGCTAAGCGGCTGTATGAAACCTTTGGCTTTACCCTGGAGAAGTTGGTAAACGGCGTGATGCCCGGCAACGAAACTTTCCCTGTGACAGTCTACTGTCTACACAAGGAGAAATAATCTATGGAAAGATATGAAATAACAGAAAAAGACCGCACATTGATTGCCGCCGGTTTAGAGGTGCTGTGCAAAAACTTTGACGATGGCATCTATCACCACACCGTTGGCTGCGCTCTGCTCTGCAAAAACGGCAAGGTGTATACCGGTGTCAACTGCGATGGCATACACGGCTCTTGCGCAGAATATATCACAATGGGTATTGCCATCTCTGCCGGAGAACGGGACTTTGACACCATCGTTGCCACCCACGAAAAAGCCCCCAACGGGGTGGTTTCTCCCTGCGGAAACTGCAGGCAAATGCTTTTTGAATACTGCCCGGATATTAAGGTCATTGTAAATGACGAAAAGGGCAATCTTATCAAAGTAAAAGCCCGGGATCTTCTCCCCTTTGCCTGGGAACCGGTACAATTTGAATAAAAACAGTCTCCTGCTATGACGCAGGAGACTGTTTCTTACTTTTTAAGCGCTTTGCGGAGGATGGGAACAATACCCAGGGCGATTGCACCGCCGATGAGGGCGGTAAACAGTTGCATCCAGGAGAAGGTGGCCGGCAGCATTTTCAGCATAGGGGGCTTCAACGCGCCTGTTTTCAGAAGTTCCTGGGCAAACACGCCGCAAATCAGCCACACAACAATGGCGTAAAGAGTAGCAAACTTTGCAAAAGCGGCAACTACCCAGGCGATCACCTGGCGAAGGATGTTGCGGCTATTTTTGCCTGCAAGCAGGCAAAGGGCCAGCACATACACGGTGTTTCCCACCATAATGGCAGGCACTGTGAGGATTTGGGGGGCAATGCCTATTAGGTACGCCAGCACCGGGGAAATAATGGCAACTGTCACGCCGCTATACGCCCCTGCCGCCAACGCCGTAATTGCCAGCACAGCATTGACACAAGAGCCTGTAACCAACTGACCCAGGGGCTTGGTGATGGCCTGCAGAGAAACGAGCAGTGCCAGCATAACCGCCGTTTGGGTAATCCAACGAATTTTCTTATTCATAGCATTTCTCCTAAATATATATCTTCTGTCAGTATACTGCAAACCCGGTGAAATTGCAATGTTGCAATAGTTGGAAAAAAAGGCTATACTGGAGAAAAGGGGGAATTTTCGTGGCATATGTAATTTCCAAAGATAAACACTTACACCGCACATATAAAACCCAAAAACGTCTTTTCTGGGTTGCCTCCGGTTTGGGGCTGGGCGTATTTGCCCTTTGGCTGTTGCTAATTTTTGCTGCCCAAAGGCCGGAAATTGGCCTTGTGCTGGCCTGCCCGGTGGTTTCCTTCTGTCTTCTGTTCTTTGCCAAGACCCGATACAACCAACTCGCCATTTTAGCCGCCGGCATCCGGGGCGAAAAGATTGCTTTAGACACGCTGAAAAAATTGGACAGTGAACACTGGATTGTAACCGACAAGAAAATCACCTATAACGGGCAATCCTCGGAACTGGACTTTGTAGTCATCGGCCCCACCGGGGTTTGCATTGTGGAATGCAAGCATTTACTGGGCAAAATTTTAGCCGACCCGGAGGAAAAGCACTGGACCCAAGTAAAGGTAAGCCATAGCGGTGTGGAACGGGAAAAGACCTTCTATAGCCCTGTCAAGCAGGTAAACACCCACCTGTACCGACTGAAGAAAGTTTTGCAGGAAGAAGGCATTTCCGTTCATTTGGATTGTGCCGTTTTCTTCCCGGATCCGGAAAGTCAGGTAATTTATCAAAGCAAGCAGGAAGATACCCCCGTATTTTGGGGTGAAAAAGGCGGCCAGTTGCTTCTGTCCTTTATCCGCAAGCCCCGAAATCCTCTAACTCCGCAAGAAGTGCTGAAAATCACAGAAATTCTCCATAAGCATTAAAAATATCCGTTCCTTTGGGAACGGATATTTTTATGCAATCGGTCGCTTGGGAAGACGCAGATTGATATCCACATCTCCGGGAATGCCCGGCACACTGCCCTTTCGGGTGTACTGCCAGTACTCCACTTCATAGGGATAGTTCATCGGCGCATCGTACATGGCCAGCCAAAAAGGATAGATGGTCAGTTCTTCCAAGTACATTAAATCGCTCCCCTGGCTGGGATTAAAGTAAATCATAGCCTCCAGTCCTGCATCTTCTATCCCATCGCAGAAAGCCAGAGCGCAGTCTGTTAGTTCCCGGGCCTTTACATTGGCCGTGCGGGCGGAACTGCTTACATATTCCCAGTCAAACACCACCGGCAAGGAAAGTTCCCAGCCTTCCAGTAAAGAAAGGGCAAATTGCGCTTCTTCCAGGGCTTCTGCCACACAGACCGCCTGGGAGAAAAAGTAAGCCCCCACTTCCAGTCCGGCTTTTTTCGCTCCTTCGTAGTATTCCCGGGCCTTGCTGTCGGCATAGAGATTTCCTTCCATACCCCAGCCTCTGCCGCCCAGGCGGATAAACACAAATTCCACCCCGGCATTTTTGGCTTTCTCCCAGTCAATGGTACCCCGATATTCGGAAACATCCACTCCCATAGAATAGGGGCCTGTAATGCAGGCAAGGTAGCCATCCACTTCTGCAAAATCCTCCGGCCCGTATGGATTGGCATCCGGGGGCGGAAGGGTGGGCGCAGGGGGCTCTGTGGCCACTGCCTGGGGCCTGTCTGCAGGCCGGAAAACCACCGCAAACACTATAGCCAGCAGGCAAATTACCGCCGCCAATACCCCAAGCAAAATTTTCAGTTGTAAGGCATCGGCGCCATCGGTTTTCAGCATACTTACCTCCCGGTTTTTTCTTTCCCCAATATACCATAAACCGGGCCTTTACACAATAGGAAGATCCCTCCATTTTTTATAGATTGCTGTTGCATTTGGCATGTTAAATATGTTATACTCAAGGGAGTATGTGAAAAACCGGAAAGGAGAGAGAACCATGATATTCGGTAAGCATATCAACCGGTATTATCTGCGGTTTGCACCGGCCTTTTTATTGGGTCTTATTGCCCTGATCGCCGTCGACTGGTTTCAAATGTTGATCCCCAATCTGTACCAGTTAGTTATCAACGGCATCAACGAAGGTTATGTAATCAAAGACGGTGTGCAGTATGCCTTCGATATGGATTTTCTTTTGGATCAAATCTGTATGCCCCTGGTAGGCATTATTCTGGGTATGGTTGCAGGCCGCTTTCTGTGGCGTGTTTGCTTTATGGGCTCTGCCATCGGTATGGAGGCAGACCTGCGTAACCGGATGTTCAGTCACTGCAAGGATTTGAGTCGGGAGTACTATCAGGTAAACAAAGTCGGCAACCTGATGAGCCTTTACACCAACGACCTGGATACTATCCAGGAATGCTACGGCTGGGGCATTATGGAATGCTGCGATGCCGCCTTTCTGGGCGGACTGGCTATCGTCAAGATGTGGAATATGAACCCCCTGCTCACCTGCTTTGCCATGATCCCTATGGCGCTGCTGCTGTGCTCCAGTATTCTTGTAGGTAAATATATGTCCAAAAAATGGGAACGTCGGCAGGAAGCCTTTTCCAACCTTTCTGACTTTGCCCAGGAGAGTTTCTCCGGCATTGCAGTCATTAAAGCCTTTGTCAAGGAAGGCAAGGAACTTTGGTCCTTCCAAAAACTGAGCAAGGAAAACGAGGCTGCCAATATTGACTTCACCCGCAGCTCCGTACTGTTCCGCATTTTGGTTACTTTCTTTGTAGAAAGTGTCATCTGCGTGGTGCTGGGCTATGGCGGCTACCTGGTGTGGGCTGACATATTCAATGCCGGGCAACTGATGGAGTTCATCGGCTACTTCAATGCCATTATTTGGCCCATTATGGCCATCTCCGACCTGATTGATATGACCAGCCGGGGCAGAGCTTCCCTGAAGCGTGTCAGCGAACTGCTGGATGCCAAGCAGGATGTGGTGGATAAGAAGGGCGTTAAGGACCTGGAAAACATCAAAGGCCACATTGAGTTCCGGAATTTAACTTTCCGCTACCCCGATGGAGAAATTGATGCCCTGGAAAATGTAAGTTTCAACATCCAAGCCGGTGAGAATGTGGGCCTTGTAGGCAAAACCGGCTCCGGAAAGACCACTTTGGTAGACCTTATTCTTCGTACATACAACGTACCCGACGGCACCGTGTTTGTGGACGGTGTGGATGTAAACGATGTGACCATCCGTTCTGTCCGGGCAGGCTGTGCCTATGTGCCTCAGGATAACTTTCTGTTTTCCGATACCATTGCCAACAACATTGGCTTTGCCTTAAACGAAAAGAAGCAATCCAGCATTGTGCAGGCCGCCGTTATGGCAGATGTGGACGGCAATATCCGGGAATTCTCCAAAGGCTATGAAACCATCCTGGGCGAACGGGGCGTTACGGTTTCCGGCGGTCAAAAGCAAAGAATTTCCATCGCCCGCGCCCTGCTGAAAGATGCCCCCATTCTGATTTTGGATGACTCCGTTTCCGCAGTGGACACCAAAACCGAGCGGACCATTTTGGGTAACCTTGCCGCCACCCGGAAAGGCAAGACCACCATTTTGATTGCCCACCGGATCTCCACCATTGAAAAGATGGACAAGATTCTCTTTATTGACGACGGCAAACTGGTGGCCTGCGGCAAACACGAAGATCTGTATGCCACCTGCCCTGCCTACCAAACTATGGTAGACCTGCAGCGGCTGGAAGAGGAAGGAGGCGAGAGCAATGCGTGAGTACTTGCCTATTCTGATTGTGGGTGCCATCATTGGCCTTTCTTCCATTATTTTCCTGGTTGCCTACCTGCTGGTGCGGAAGAAAAAGAGCGATAGCGACTGGGACAGAACCATTCCCGACAGTCAGATCATCCGCCGCCTGCTGCACTATGCCAAGCCACATAAAAAGCAGTTTGTGGTGGTTTTCACCGTAATGCTCATTTCCATCATCTATGACCTGGTTTCCCCCGTACTGGTTGGTGATATCCAGGAATTGGTAAAGCAGGACGGCTTCTCCCTGGATGCACTTTTCGGTATGGTGGCACTGTATGCCGGCATTTTGATCGTTTCTATGGTCAGTATGTATATCCAGACGATGGTGCTGCAAAAGATCGGTCAAAAGATCCTCTCTGCCCTTCGTGAAGACGTTTTTTCTCACATCGAGAGCCTTTCCCACGAACAACTGAACAATATCCCTGTAGGCAAACTGGTGACCCGTGTCACCAACGACACCAATGCCATTTCCATGATGTTCACCAACGTGCTGGTCACCCTGGTGAAAAACTCTATGGTAATCATAGGCGTTGTTGTGGTGATGCTGTTTATCAACTACGCAATGACCTTGATTGTGCTGTGCTTCGTGCCCTTTGTGGTGCTTTTTACCTATGTATTCCAAAAATTCTCCCGCAAAGCCCACCGGGCAGTTACAGACAGCCGCACGGATATGAATACCTTCCTTTCTGAAAACCTTTCCGGTATCAAAATCACCCAGATTTTCAACCGGGAGGAGCAGAAAATGCAGGACTTCCTGGAAAAAAGCAACAGAGTCAAGAAGGCCAAGCAGCAGAGAATGGTGGTATTCGGCATCTTCCGTCCGATGGTCTACCTGCTTCATATCAGCTGTGTGCTGTGCCTGCTTTACTTAGGCGGCAAGGGCCATATTCAGGATACCCCCATCTTAGGCCAGGTCATCACCAGTGGCACAGTGGTTACCTTCTATATGTTCGCCACCCGCTTCTTTAATCCCATCCAAACCCTTTCTGAGCAGTTTGACACGTTGCAATCTGCCTTCGCCTCTGCCGAAAAGATTTTCTCCATTATGGATATGGTGCCGGAAATTGTAGACGAGCCCGATGCCATCGAATTGGAGAACTTGGAGGGCAACATTGAGTTTAAGGATGTTTGGTTTGCCTACAAGCCCGATGAATGGGTGCTGCAGGGCGTTTCCTTCAAGGTAGAAGCCCGGCAGACAGTTGCTTTTGTGGGCTCCACCGGCTCCGGTAAAACCACCATTCTTTCCCTGATTTGCCGGAACTACGACATTCAAAAGGGACAGATTTTAATTGACGGCATTGACATTAAGAAGATTAAGATTTCTTCTTTGCGCCGTCATTTCGGCCAAATGCTTCAGGACGTGTTCCTGTTCTCCGGCACAATTCGCAGCAATATCCTTCTGCAAAAGGACAATGTTTCCGATGAAGAAGTGATGGCCGCCTGCCGGTATGTGAATGCCGACCATTTTATTAACCGTCTGGAAAAGGGACTGGACGAGCCTGTCCGGGAACGGGGCAATAACTTCTCTGCCGGTCAACGGCAACTATTAAGTTTTGCCCGCACCATTGTTCATAAACCCAGCGTAATGATTTTGGACGAGGCTACTGCCAATATCGACACCGAAACGGAAGTCCTCATCCAGGATTCCCTGGAAAAGATGAAAAACATCGGCACTATGCTGGTGGTTGCCCACCGGCTTTCCACCATCCAGCACGCCGACAACATCATTCTTTTAAGCAAGGGTAAGATTATTGAGCAAGGCACCCATCAGGAACTGCTCCACCAAAAGGGCCGTTACCATCAGCTCTATACCCTGCAGTACACCAAGAGCCAACTCCAAGGCTAAATAAACCGCCAATCGTCATTGACGATTGGCGGTATTTTATGCCACAGGTTCTTTCACTTTCTTCTTGGATTTCCGGGTCAGCAGAATGATCGTTGTCACCAGGCCGCCCAGCACCACTGCGATGCCACCGGCTGTGATGTAAAGATACATCCGGTTTTCTTCCGCTGTCAGGAAGTCCCAGGCATAGAGGGCTTTCTCCTCCGCCCATTCCAAAAATGTGGGGGCCGGTTTCTCCGGCGGTACCTCCAGGCAGACCGTGCAAAGGGGTGTTATCTGAGACATCTTATGGGCTTCCCGGGGATATTCCTTGCCACACCGGCAAACGCTCCAGTGGTACTGCCAGTCCTTCTGCATAGGCTGGAAAGAATGGATGTGGGGCAGTTTGGGGGCGTACTCGAAGTTGCACTCCAGGCAAATCTGGGCCTTCTCCTCCGTAGCCGGGTCGGAAAGGGTGTGGGGCTGGGCATCGTGGCGATATCCGCAGCCGGTGCAAGGATAGTAATGCCCCTCCTTATCCGCTGTCATTTCCGGCAGAATTTCATGAGGCCCAATATCCGTCTGTCCGGGGCAGAACATACATTTTCGGAAATGGAAGTTTTCATCCCAGGAATAGACTTCCTCATAGCAGTGGCCTGTGGGACTTTTATAGTTACAAACTGCACAGGCGTCCTCGCAGTACTGCCGCTGGGTGTGGAGTTCTTCCCCTACAGGTGCCTGGCAAACTTCGCAGGAATACCAGTGCTTTTGCTCATCACTAAACCAGTTCTTCCCTGCTTTGTGTTCCTGGGTTTGGACTGTATTGCAAAGCGTGCAAACTCTTTGGTGACTGGTCTCATCCACCTTTTCCCATTGGGAGAAAGTGTGATTTTTTACTTTGGGGATGTCCGTTGTGCGGGTCGCAGCGCAAACAGAGCAGGTCTGTTTTTTAGAGCCCACCTCCTTACAGGTGGCTTCTTTTATCACTTGATCGCTGCCCCAACTGTGACTTTTGGATTCCTTGTGGCCGCATTTGGTACAGGTACGCTGATGTTTGGAACTGCCTGTGCTGGCCCAGTCGCCATAGGTATGGCTGCAGCAGCTTTGGCAGCCATCTACCGTCTTGGTTTCGCCGGTGTAGGACTTAAAGCCGCAGACGGTACAGCTCTTATAGCCTTTATGGGGATGAGTGGACTCGTAAATAACGCTTCCGTATGTATGATCGTGGGGTTTGGCACCGCCGTCGCCATAATCCGGCACGCCAAAAATGTGGTCTTTAATTTTTCTCTCTTTTCGGTAAACACCGTGAACATTGCTGCTGTCCCAGGTGTTGCCTTCCACTGTAATAGCAATGCCCCGGGAGGCATCCACCGCCACCACAAGGCCCACGTGGGTGATGCTGCCGTTACTGTTCACCTGGAAGTAGAGGTCACCGGGCTGTGGCGTGTAATTCTTGCCGGAATAGGAGGGAATTCCAAATTTGGAGGGGCTTGCCCAGCCGGTCCGTTTCAGAATAGATGTGGGGACATTTGCCTGGGCGGCACACCAGGACACAAAATAACCGCACCAGGAATCGTTGTTGTTTCCAAAATAGGCGCCGTATTTATTATTATATTTTCCGTCAGATGCCCGGTAGCCCACCTGGGTCAGGGCAACGGCAATAATATCCTGCCGGTAATTGCCCGTATTTGTATGGGTATTTTCATAGGCCGCGCTGGCGCTTTGGGGTATAAAGCCAAGGACTGTTACCAGCACGAGCACAAGAAGGACAAGACGAAGACCTGCTTTTTTCATACTGCCAACAACTCCTTTCTTTTCACTCGGTTTTACATAATACCCTTAAAACGGCAAAAAATCAAGTATTTTTTGTAAATTTCCAGGTTTTTCCCCAATATTATATGGAAAATTGTCGTATTTCCCTCATCCTTGCGTTGCCCTATCCGTCAATTTGCAATGTACTTTTTCCAAAAAGTACAAATTATATTTTTGGAAGTGCGGGCAAAACTATGATTGCGGTGGAAAATCCGCCAGAAAAAATGCTTCGAACATAGGCTGGGGTCCTTGCCCCGGTCTGTGCCGGGGCAATAAAAAAGGAGAGAATATATATGAAGAACAACAATCAGATCAATGTTCCCCAGGCTCGGGAAGCTATGGACCGTTTCAAGATGCAGGCTGCTTCCGAAGTTGGCGTTAACCTGACCAACGGTTACAACGGTCACCTGACCTCCCGTGAGGCCGGCAGCGTTGGCGGCCAGATGGTCAAGAAGATGATCGAAGCCTACGAGCAGGGCATGCAGTAATTGCCCCACTGCCGCCGGAACACCGTCGGCAGGGTACATAGTTGCAATTTCTTCTATTGTATGCTAAAATGAACCCAGTCTTTCAAAGGGGGGCGTTCGTTTGACCATTCAGGAGTCCGGAGAAATGTACTTGGAGAGCATCTATGTGCTGCTCCAAAAAGGGCAGCCGGTCCACGCCATTGATGTGGGTAAATATATGGGCTACTCCAAGCCCAGTGTGAGCCGGGCAATGGGCTTACTGAAAAAAGGCGGCTACATTGAAGTGGACGAGGAAAGCCACATCGCCCTGACCGAAAAGGGGCTGGCAGTTGCGCAAAAAATCTATGAACGGCACACGCTGCTGACCGGTCTTTTGATCCAACTGGGTGTGGATAAGAAAACTGCCGCAGAAGATGCCTGCAAAATAGAACACGCCATCAGCGATGCTTCTTTTTCTGCCATTAAAGCCCATATGGAAAAATACAAGTAAGTTTAATGCCCCGGAACAATTTGTTCCGGGGCATTCTTTAGTTGAACTTGGGTGGATTAACGGGATTTCCCGCAAAGGCATTTGGCCCGGGGTCAGACATAGAAAAATACATTCTTGCAGCCTTTGTGGTGCCGAAATCCTGGTTTGAACCGGTATTCTGCACCGCATTGAAAGCATCCCGGAACATCTGATTATGGGCTTCCTCCCGGTTCAGCAGGAAGTCAATCGTTTGGCGGACCTTCTTATCGTGTATTTGCCGGTACAGATACTCATAAACCACCTTTGCCCGCTGCTCCGATGCAATATTGCTGAGCAGATCGGCACACAGATCACCGGTAACCGTCACGTAGTCTGCCGTCCAGGAATACCCGGAAGCGTTAATAAGGCCCGGATTTAAGCCCAAAATCACGTGACTTTGGATTTCCCCGGCATTAACCTGGTCGGCCCCCACATCGTGGCCGTTAAGCAGATTGATCGTCTGCGCCACCATCTCCATATGGCCCAATTCTTCTGCGGCGATATCCAAAAACAAGTCCTTAATCTTTGGGTCCTTGATGCGGAAACTTTGGGACATATACTGCATAGCCGCCTTCAGTTCTCCGTTACCGCCCCCCAACTGCTCCTGCAGCAGCGCGGCATATTGGGGATTGGGCCTCTCAATTTCCACCGGATGAAACAACTGTTTTTCGTGCTTGAACAAGCACACCACTCCCTTCTTGATGATGTGTTTATTCTTCCAAATCCTTCCGGGAATATACCTTTTTCAGGTCATCTATTGCAGGATTGTTAAGCCGTTTTCCCTTTTCGTCAAACCGGGAGCCGTGACAGGCGCAGTCCCAGGAATGCTCCTGATGGTTCCAATGAAGGGCACAGCCCATATGGGGACACCTGGGGCCTCGGAAGCGAAGCAAGTTTGCGGTGGCTTCCAGGCCGTTGGAGGCCAGTTGGGGATGCAGCATACTCCGTTGGGGTGAAAACAGTCCGCCATAGGGGTCTTTCCTGTCCTGAACCAACTCTGTCAGTATCCGGGCCGCCACCATTGAACTGCTCATCCCCCACTTGCCAAACCCGGTTGCCACGTAGAGATTGGGGGTGGCTTTGCTATACTTTCCAATATAGGGCATCCCGTCTAAACTCATACAGTCCTGAGTGGCCCAGCGGGCTACCACCGGCGCATCCGGATAGTATTTTCTTGCCGCCTGTCCCGGAAGTTTCCACCCAGGGCCCTCTTTTCCGGTGCGATGTCCCCCGCCTCCCAGCAGAAGAAAAGGGCCTGCGCCCCGGACGGACAGGCCGTTTTCCCGGCAGTCCAAATACATTCCTTCTATGGGTGTATCCGTTTTCAGGCAAAGCACATAGGACCTCTGCTGATACAGTTTCAAAAAATAAGCCCCATGCTTGTTCCAAAGTGGAAAATGGGTGGCAACAATAATTTTTTCTGCGGTCACCGTTCCTTTTGGCGTCTCAACCCGATTTCCCAAAAATGCCAGAGCCTTTGTATCCTCATAGATATGCAAGTTCTTTGCCAAAAAAGCCCCCAATTTCAGCGGATGAAACTGGGCCTGCTGCAAAAATTCCAGCGCTCCCCTTACCGGAAAATGGAGGGGAAGTTCCTCCTGCCAACGGGCCGGAATTTTCAGTGTTTCATAAGCGTGCATTTCCTCTTCTAATGTTTGCAATTCCTCTGTGGCGTAGAGAAAGCTGCTTTGGATTTCAAAGTCAAACGCTCCCCCCTTTGCCAAAGACCGAAAAGCGCTCAATGCATCCTCATTGGCCTTATAGTAAAGACGGGCCTTCTCCGAGCCAAATCTATCTAACAGTTTTTTGTAGATAACACCGTGTTGGGAGGTTAGTTTTGCTGTGGTTCTGCCGCTGACTCCGCCCATCAGCCGATTTTCTTCTATAAGGGCACAATCTACTCCCGCTTTTTGCAGATAATAAGCGCAAAGCAGCCCCGCCAATCCCCCGCCAATAATCAGCACATCTGTCCGCAAGTTGCCATCCAAAGCATCAAACCGGGGCATTTTTGCGTCCTTTTCCCAAATTGTGTTCATACCATCACTCCTAAAGATAGTATGCACCCACAATTCTGCCTCTACACAAAAAAACAGTCCCACACTTTCGCGTGCGGGACTGTTTTCCTGTATAGTATGTCCTATGACAGCATAATCTTGATGATTTCCGCGTCGGTTTTGCGCATACCTTCGCTGGCGACCTGGCTGACATTGCGGATGGTTGCTTCCACGCCCTTGCTGACGATGCCGTCTCCGCCGTAGAACTGGCTGCCCTGGCGGAACATCTGCATGCCCAAAATGCCTGCTTCCACCGCAGAGGCAATTTTGGCAGCGCAGCTGGCTTTAGCGCCATCGCAAATCACCCCGGAGTTAATGGCAAGGGCATTGACGATCGTATGGGCAACTTCCCGGAACTTGCCGCCGTATAAGTAAGCAATCCCCGCCGCTGCGCCGCAGCCTGCGCTGATAGCACCGCAGTAAGCACTCAGCGGGCCGATACCGGATTTCAGGTGTAACGTCACCAAATTGGAAACCGCCAGCGCACGGTACAGTTGGTCCTGGCTTGCCCCCAGTTCCCGGGCGTAGATAACCACAGGAATGGAGGTGGTAATCCCCTGGTTGCCGGAACCGGAGTTAATGACCACCGGCTTATCGCAGCCGCCCATACGGGCATCGGATGCCGCTGCCGCGTAGGCCTTGGCCCGGGTAATCACATCGTTTTCCCGGCTTTTCAGCAGAACCTGGCCGATCCGGGCGCCATAATTGTTCCGCAGGCCTTCTTCGGCAATCTCCATATTAAAGGCAATCTGCCGGTCAAAAACAGCCTTCACGTCATCCGTTTTCAGACTGTCTGCAAACTCCACAATTTGCTCCACCGTAAGCATCTGCTTATCTGCAGAGGTTTCCGGGGCGTAATTCCCCAATTCCCGACTGTAGAGGGTTTCCCCATCCCGGCAGATGGAAACAATGTTGGCGTGGGCCTCTGCAATCCGGCAGGAGGCCTGATGCCCGCCGCCACAAAGGGTAATGCAAATGTCAAAGAGGGCGCCTGTATCCGACTCCCGGACCGTAAAGGCCGCCTCTTCCAAATATTGGGAAATGCGAGTCTGTTGCTCCCCGGACACCTGGCTGATAACCAGGAGTTTGCTATCCGGGTCACCGGCAATAATGCCCGCCGCAGTCGCCGCTTTCAGCCCGTGAAGGCCCCCCGTATTCGGCACAGTCACGCCCTTCACATTTTTAATAATATTGGCACTGACGCAAATATCCACTGTTTCCGGCAGAACGCCCAGTTCCCGGGTGGCCACCGCCGCCGCATAGGCAACTGCAATCGGCTCGGTGCAGCCCATAGCCGGCACCAGTTCCTGCTCCAACAGTCGCACATAGGTATCATAAATATGCTGCTCCATATACTCACCTCTTGCCTATGATTATAAAGCCACTTGACATATTTTGCAACATTTGCTTTTCTTTTGGGATGTGCTATAATAAAAATACATCAGCAAGGAGATTGGTTTATGGAACTTCGCTACGGCATTTTAAGCACTTCTTCCATTGCGCCCCGGTTTATTGCCGCCGTCCGAGCCAGCGGTAAAGGGGAAATCACGGCAGTATCCTCCCGCAGTCTTACCAAGGCCCGGGAAAAAGCCGCCCAATGGAACATCCCCACTGCCTATGGCTCCCACCGGGAACTGCTGCAGGACAAAAATATTAATATTGTTTACATATCCAATGTGAATGCCCAGCATTACCCCTGGGCAAAAGAGGCCTTGCTTGCAGGCAAGCACGTGATTTGCGAAAAACCCTGCACCACCTCCTCCGCGCAAACAGCAGAACTTTATGACCTGGCGCGGAAAAGGGGGCTTTTCTTGATGGAAGCCCAAAAGATGCTGTTTTTGCCGGCAGTGCTGGAGGCCAAAAAGCGGCTGTCTGACTTGGGCAAGGTCACAATGGCAGAATTGAGCCACAGTTTCTCCGGCTCTTATAACAACTGGATGTTTGACAAGGAAGCCGGCGGCGGACCGCTCCTCAGCAGCGGCATTTACGCGGTGCAACTTGTGGAATGGCTCTTTGGCTCAATCACCCAAATCAGCGGCACGGCAAGTAAACTTCCCAACGGTGTGGAATGGCAGTACATTCTTACCGGTCAAACCGAAAGTGGGGTTTTATTCTCCGCCAAAAACAGCACCCGCGCCGTCCTGGACAACACCTGCCGCATCTTTGGAGAAAAGGGCTATATAGAACTTCCCAACTACTGGAAAGCCCAAAAGGTCCTTTTCCACATAGATGGCAAGGAAGAACGCTTGGAATTCCCCTGCCAATATGAACTGATTTTCGAGGCAGAACATATCGCCGCCTGCTTGGAAAAAGGCCTGCTGAATAGCCCGGTAATCACCCCGGAACTATCCTTAGCCGGTATCGAAGCCATTGAAAAAATAAAACAAAACTGGGAGGATGCTTTATGAACACCTATTTCCCCGAGATTAAGAAAAACTTTGGTTTTGGAATGATGCGGCTGCCTATGGTGGCAGAAGAGGTGGACATTCCTCTGACCACCAAGATGGTAGATGCCTTCTTATCCGCCGGTTTCAACTACTTTGACACCGCCCACCCCTATATCCAGGGAAAAAGCGAACTGGCTATTCGCCAGTGCCTGACCAGCCGCTACCCCAGAGACCGCTATGTGCTGGCCAACAAACTCTCCGGGGGCTGTTTCGACAAAGAAGAGGAAATACTCCCCTTCTTTCAAAATCAGTTAGAAGCCTGCGGTGTGGAATATTTCGATTTTTACCTGTTGCACGCCGTCAGTGAAAAGCGGGATGTCCTCTACGAAAATACCCGTTCCTATGAAATCGTCCGGGAATTGAAGGCACAGGGGAAAATCCGGCATTTGGGTTTTTCTTTCCACGACAGTGCCGCCTTCCTTGACCGTTTTCTGACTGCCCACCCGGAGATGGAATTCGTGCAAATCCAGTTCAACTATGTCGACTATGAAGATCCCCGTGTGGAAAGCCGGAAATGCTATGAAGTCTGCCGCAAACACGGTAAGCCCGTTGTGATTATGGAACCGGTCAGAGGTGGCAGCCTTGTCAACCTGCCCCAGGAAGCCCTGGAAATGATGGCCGGAAGCCCCGCCAGTTATGCTATTCGTTACGCCGCCGGGTTTGACGGCGTGGCTATGGTCCTTTCCGGTATGAGTGATATGGCCCAGATGGAAGATAACCTCTCCTTTATGACGGAGTTTGTTCCCCTCAGTGAGAAAGAACACCAAATCGTCAACCAGGCGCGGACCCTTTATCAGGCCCAGCACCGCATCCCCTGCACCGCCTGCCGCTACTGCACCGATGGTTGTCCGGCGGGCATCCCCATCCCCGAAATTTTTGCCCTGCTTAACCAAAAAAGAACCGCAGAAGGCCAGCCGGAAACGGATTATGCCGCCCTTCCCGTAAAAGCCGATGCCTGCATTGAATGTGGACAATGCGAAACCGCCTGTCCCCAGCACCTGCACATCCGCAAACTGCTCAAAGAAGTAACCAAGGCATTTAGTTAAATCAACATGGAAAAGCCTGGGACGAAGTGTTCGCCCCAGGCTTCCTTATTTGTTTATCGGACAGTAATTGTGATCGGCTTTTCTGCCTTCCAGCCATGCGTATAGGTCAGGCGGACCCGGATGTCGTCATAGGGGTAGGCTTTCAGTTCCAGCCATTCGTGCCAGCAGTTGCCCTCATGTTCCCGGCAGTTTCTGGCGCCCACAGCGGCTTCACACAACTCCCCTTTGGCATCCTCATACACCATGCTCAGCATCATGTGCTGGCTGTCATCCCAATCCCAGTGGATGTGGAACATAACGGGACTTGTGGTATTTTCGGCACCCATAGGAACAAAGGAAACACCTTCCGGCAGGTCGGTGGTCTTCCCGGTCTTCAGGTCGATATCCACCTGTTCCATATCCTTGCTGAGCCAACGGGCCCCGGTGATGATCAACCGTATCTCCTTTGCCTCATAGAAATAGAAGCTGTCCGCCCGGAAGGACATATGACCTTCCTTCTTGCCAGTTGAGAGAATGCCGCCTGCAGGAATATCAAACCTGCCCTTCTCCGTTTCGATGAAGAAATCCAAGCCTTGCAGCCAAGCAGTATTTTCTGCCGCACCCACAGTATTTACCCGCAAATGGGTAGGGTATACCTCAATATCGGTAACAGTAATTCGCTGACCGTCCAGAACGACCGTTTCGTTGACGGGATATACGATCGCCTGGGCAAGGTGTTCCGCATCAAATTCCAACCGGAAGGTGAACTTCGCAATGGGATCTTCCTCCCCCCGGTAATCACTTTGTACCTGATACGTTACTATCTCCAGTTGCACGCCATCGGGCACTTCCGCATCGTAGTAATCCAGGGTAATCAGGCGAAGTTCTTCATTTGGCACATCGTTGATGGGTGTCCGCAATGTGCAGGGTTCTTCCTTGCTGCCGTCTTTATACAAGACCCTGGGCATCGTGTACATAGCCTTGTATTCTTCCGATTCCAACCGGTAGAATATATTGACCTGTTTGGCATCCACGATAACATACTCAATCTTTGCAGTAACACCGCCATCTTCCTGAACCATATCCACATGCTGCACATAATCATTTTCCACAGCATCGGAAAGGGATCGGGAGAAGGTCACCGCCTCGGCAAGTTGCCGCACAATGGGCACATTGGCGCAGGCCCGGGCCACCGGCGCAGAAACGTTAACCAACAGCACAAAGAGGGCAAAGCAAGCTGCAAGACCTGCCAGGGGACGATACAAAAATACAGACCTTTTTCTTCTGTCCTTTGCTTTTCGGACAGATACAGACAAATCGGGAGCATTCTCCTCCAATTCGTTCAGCAGTTCAAAAAATTCTTCGTTACGGTTCATGCAGACACCTCCTCATCTAATTCCAACCGTAATAGCTGCAGCGCCTTGCGCTGTCTGGATGCCGCAGTTCCCTGGGGGATCTTCAGCATTTGGGCCGTTTCCACCAAGGTAAAGCCCGAGAAATATCGCAAGATAATCACGTCCTTCAGGTCCTTGGGAAGCCGCCCAATGGCCTCCTTCAGGGGCAGACGGTCATAAAATTCCGCTGCCAACTCCGGAAGCTCCTCAAAGGGCCGCTGCCGTTTCTGTCGGCGCAGTTCGTTGTGGCACTCATTGATCAGAATGCGGGTGATCCATGTGTCAAAATACATTTCCTGCCGGAGTTTGTTTTTGGCGCACCACGCTTTATAGATGGCTTCATCCAGCACATCCATTGCGGCACTGTGGCTGCCCATATAGGCAATGGCGGTCTTGTATAGCTTCTGCCTTGCCTTTTC
>JAZNZO010000048.1:0-23281 GCA_045594945.1 Faecousia sp. | reverse complement strand
TGCCCAATATTCCCCACTGCTGCCTCCCGTAGGAGTCTGGGCCGTATCTCAGTCCCAATGTGGCCGTTCATCCTCTCAGACCGGCTACTGATCGTCGCCTTGGTGAGCCGTTACCCCACCAACTAGCTAATCAGACGCGAGGCCATCTTTCAGCACATAAAGCTTTGGTATCCAGGGGTTGCCCCCAGGACACATTATGCGGTATTAGCAGTCGTTTCCAACTGTTGTCCCCCACTGAAAGGCAGGTTCCTCACGCGTTACTCACCCGTTCGCCACTAAACTATACTTCACTTGGCCGAAGCCGCATTCCATTTAGTCCCGTTCGACTTGCATGTGTTAGGCACGCCGCCAGCGTTCGTCCTGAGCCAGGATCAAACTCTCAAAAAATGGTATCTCAAAGTCTTTCGACTCTAAAATCTTTTTTTGAATAATTCGTCTTAGCAAATTTACTCAAGAATTTTCGTTGGCTGTTTTTTCGCTTACGCTTAAACAATCCATTAATTGTCCAAGGTGTTCATTTCGTCTTTGCGTTATTCAATTTACAAGGTACATTTGCCATCCTCCCGGTGTCCCGTTCATCGGACAGCTTGCCTATAATATCACCTGAAAGTGCATTTGTCAAGGGCTTTTTTTAAGATTTTTTAAGTTTTTTTCAAGGGCAAAAAAGCGGCTCTATATCTTGTGTTTTGGCCCTAAAAAGAGGACGAAATATTGGTTGTGATATCTGCCAGCGCATCTGCCGCATCCATAATATTTTCCTCTCTGCCAGCCAAATCCGAAAGGCCCAACATCCCGCAAAGGCGGCCATTGTCCGTTACAGGCAATCTTCTTACCTGTTCTCTTCCCATCAGGTGAGCCGCCACCGCCGCATCCGTATCCGGTTTTACTGAAACCACCCTGCCGGTCATCACCTGGCTTACTTTAGTCTTCCCCGGCTCCCTGCCTGCCGCCATACAGCGGATTACCAAATCCCGGTCCGTAACCATACCGCAGAGTGTGCCGTCCCGATTGCACACAGGGAGCACGCCCACATTGTATGCCGAAAGCAGTCTCGCGGCCACCTCCACGCTCTCTTCCCGGTCGATGGGAATTACATTGGTGTTCATAATAGACTTTACCTGCATAAAACCCCTCCTTCCCGGAAAGTATTGCCTGCCCCCTTGGAAAATATACCTATATATATTATAATGTGTGTAAGATTTTCTCCGGAAAACGGTAGTAATTAGGTGAAAGGGGGTCAGACGATGGAAGACAAACACATTTTGGATCTTTTGTGGGCGCGTTCCCGGGATGCAATTCCTGCCCTTGCCCGGCGGTTTGGCAGCCGACTGCAGCGCTCTGCCATGAATATACTGGGAAATCCGGAAGATGCAGAAGAAGCAGTCAACGACACCTACCTGGCCCTTTGGGATGCCATCCCGCCGGAACGACCAGACCCCCTGGAGGGCTATGTTTACAGGACCGGCCGGAACGTGGCGCTGAAAAAGCTTCGCTTCCAAAGCGCGCAGAAACGAAGCAGCACCTATACCCTGTCTTTGGATGAACTGTCTGATATTCTCCCCGGAGAAAGCATAGAAGATATTTTGGATGCCCGGGCCTTAGGACAAGCCATCAACCGGTTTTTAGCCACTCTTTCCAAATCCGACCGCATTTTATTTTTGCGCCGCTATTGGTTTGGCGACCGGGTAAAAGACCTGGCGCGGGAACGGTTTATGACGGAAAACGCCCTTTCTGTCCGCTTAAGCCGCCTGCGGCAAAAATGCAAAGATCACCTTATAAAGGAGGGATTTTCCCGTGAAGCATAAAAAGTTAAACGACGCGCTGAACGAGATCAGCGATAAATACCTGGAAGAAGCCGCCCGGAAGCCGAAAAGGAACGCTCCCTACTGGCTGGGTGCGGTTGCTGCAATTTTAGCGATTGCCCTTTTGTGGGGGATCGGCGTTGCACCCCTTATGCGAAACAATGCAGATGTTCCTTCCCTGTCCGTACCGGACACCACACCCCCTGCATCTACCCCCAGCACCCCTGTCTACAACCCATTCCAAGGTGAAAAAGAGCCTTTGGAATTGCCTCTTTCCAACACCCCTTACCTGTTAGGGTCTCCTGCTTATCCCAAAATGGCAGGCTACGGTACAACTGACTATTATTCTTCCCGAAGAGCAATTCACAAAACACAGCCGGGCTATGCCAATTCTTTGGCGAAATACTTTGAAGGGATTATGCGGGAAGGTCTTGCGGATACAGAAGAGAATGCTGTCCTTTCCCCCGTAAACATCTATCTCGCCCTTGCTATGCTGGCGGAAACCGCCCAAGGCAACAGCCGGCAGCAAATTCTGGATTTGATGGGATTGGAGAGTATCACCGCCCTAAGGCAGCAGGCGGAGCAGGTCTGGCGGGCTCACTACTGGAACGACGGTCTTTCCACATCCATTCTGGCCAGTTCCCTTTGGCTCAGCGACAGTCTTTCCTACAACGAATCCATTGTGAACGCCTTGGCAGACAGTTACTATGCCTCTGTCTTCCGGGGCGAAATGGGAAGCAAGGCCCTGGATGCCGCCCTTCAGGACTGGCTTGACACTTCCACCGGCAAGCAGCTTTCCAACTACGCAAAAGATGCCTCTTTGAATGCAGAAACAATTATGGCCCTGGCCGCCGCTATCTACTATCAGGTGGAATGGCAGGACGGTTTTTTTGCGGAGCTAAATACAGAAGATATCTTCCACACCCCCAACGGTGATAAGGCCGTAACCTATATGCACAACCGGACGCTGCAGAAGTATTACTGGGGAGAAGGCTACAGCGCTGTTAATTTGCTTCTGAAAAACGGAGACAAAATGTGGCTGATTTTGCCCGATGAGGGAAAGACACCTGCCGATCTCCTTGCTGACGGTCAGTCTGTAAAAGAACTGCTGAGCGACACCGCACAAGGGAAGAATTTATTTGTAAATCTCTCTCTTCCCAAGTTTGATATTTCTGCAAAGCAGTATATGAAAAGTGCTTTAAGCAAGTTAGGCGTTACCGATGTATTCAGCGACACCAAAGCAAACTTTTCCGGCCTGGTTTCCGGTATAGAAGCCCGTCCCTTTGTCAGTGATGTGGAGCACGCCGCCCGGGTAACGATTGACGAAGAGGGCGTGACAGCCGCCGCTTATACCCTGATTTTGGTGGCCGGTGCCGCTGCCCCGGATCCCAACCAAAAAGAAATAGATTTTGTTTTGGACCGGCCTTTCCTTTTCGTAGTGGAAAGCAAAGACGGACTTCCCCTGTTCACCGGCATTGTAAATAACCCATAAAAAAGGAGACACCCTCGGGTGTCTCCATTCTTTATTTGCTTTCTTCCGGAATGAAGTCCAGTGTGATGGAATCCACAGAAGGTACCAGCCGGGTGTACTTTACACCGGCCGCATCCAGCATCCGCTTGGATGCCAGGGTAGCAGGCGTGGTGGCATACTTATCGGATAAGTAGAACACTTCCTTCACACCTGCCTGGATAATAGCCTTTGCGCATTCGTTGCAGGGAAACAGCGCCACATACAACCGGCTGCCCCGCAAATCCCGTCCGTTTGCATTAAGGATGGCATTCAGTTCTGCGTGGACAACATAAGGGTACTTGGTTTCCTCGCCGGTCCGATCCCAGGGAAACTCATCATCAGAGCAGCCCTTGGGCATACCGTTATAGCCGGTGGAGATGATAATGTTATCCGCGGATACGATGCAAGCACCTACCTGGGTGCTGGGGTCCTTGCTCCGGCGGGCTGCCAGCATAGCGATGCCCATAAAATATTCGTCCCAACTGATATAATCTGTTCTTTTCATATGGCCACTCCTCAATCAAATATGTCTTTTAGGGTGTCGAAAAACTTTTTCCGCTTAGGGCTGGATTTGCCGTCTATGCTGTCTTCCAGTTTTTGCAGCAGTTCCCGTTGTTCCTTATTTAGTTTGGTGGGGGTTTCCACCACAACAGTGAACCGGTGATTGCCCCGGCGGCGGGGATTGTTCACATAGGGAATGCCGATGCCATTGAGCACAAATTCCCGTCCGGTTTGGGTGCCTTCCGGCAAATCAAACTTTGTCTTTCCATCCAGGGTAGGCACTTCGATTTCGCCGCCCAGGGCCGCCTGGGTAAAGGTAATCGGCACTTCGCAAAGCACATCCTGGCCGTAGCGCTGGAACACCGCATGACGGCGAATGGAAATCTCCACCAGCAGGTCGCCGCTGGGGCCACCGTTGCTGCCTACGCAGCCCTCTCCACGCACCCGGACACTTTGGCCGTTATCCACGCCGGCAGGAATTTTTACATTGATTTTCTGGGTGCGGCGAACCTTGCCCTTGCCCCGGCAGGTATTACAGGGATTTTTAATGACCTTGCCCCGGCCACCGCACTGCGGGCATTCAGAAGTGGTCTGCATTGTCATACCCATTACATTCCGGGTGGTTCGTACCTGGCCTGCGCCCCGACAATAAGAACAGGTTTCTACAGAGCCGTCAGCCGAGCCGGTGCCGTTACAGGCGCTGCAACTTTCAATGCGCTGGGCAGATACCTGCTTTTCCGTGCCGAAAGCCGCCTCCTCAAAGGTGACTTCCACCCGCACGCCCACATTTTCGCCCCGCATAGGTACATTTTGGGCAGAACGACTGCGGCCGCCGCCAAAGAATTCTCCAAATATGTCCCCAAAGTCGAAGCCGCCAAAGCCCCCAAAACCACTGCCATTAAAGCCGCCTGCTCCAAAATTGGGATCCACACCGGCGTGGCCGTACTGGTCGTACCGGGCGCGCTTTTCGTCGTCGGACAGCACTTCATAGGCTTCGCCCAACTCCTTGAACTTCTCCTCGGCGGTTTTGTCGCCGGGGTTTCGGTCCGGATGGTACTTCATAGCGCTTTTGCGGTAGGCCTTTTTTATTTCCTCGGCGCTGGCGCCTTTTTCTACGCCCAGCACCTCATAATAATCACGCTTATTTTCTGCCATAGTTACTCCTTGATAAAGCAGAGGTAGGGGCGGCCAAGCCGCCCCGTGTTTATCTCTTAATCAACGGTTTCGTAGTCTGCATCTACCACATTGTCACCGGCGGGGGCATCCTGGCCCTCCTGGGGTGCGGCATTCTTATACAGCTTCTCGGAAACGGCATAGAAAGCCTTTTGCACAGCCTCAGTGGCATCCTTGATAGCCTGCACATCGCTGCCCTTGTTGACTTCCTTCAGGTTGTCAACGGCAGACTGAATGGAAGTTTTTTCTTCCTCGGTAATCTTGTCGCCCAGTTCGCCCAGGGTCTTTTCGGTTTGATAAATCACCTGGTCGGCAGCGTTGTGGGTATCCACTTCTTCTCTGCGTGCCTTGTCTTCTGCGGCAAACTGCTCTGCTTCCCGGACAGCCTTGTCGATATCTTCCTGGCTCAGGTTGGTGGAAGCAGTGATAGAAATCTGCTGCTCCTTGCCAGTGCCCAGGTCCTTAGCAGAAACCTTTACGATGCCGTTGGCATCAATGTCGAAGGTAACTTCAATCTGGGGAACACCGCGAGGAGCGGGTGCAATGCCACCCAACTGGAAGCGGCCCAGTGTCTTATTGTAAGCAGCCATTTCCCGCTCACCCTGCAGAACGTGGACTTCAACGGAAGTCTGGCCGTCAGCAGCGGTGGAGAAAATCTGGCTCTTGCGGGTGGGGATGGTGGTGTTCCGGTCAATCAGACGGGTGAACACACCGCCCATCGTTTCAATGCCCAAAGACAGGGGAGTGACGTCCAGCAGGACAACATCCTTCACATCGCCGGTGAGAACACCGCCCTGAATAGCGGCGCCTACTGCCACGCATTCGTCGGGGTTGATGCCCTTGAAGCCTTCCTTGCCGGTGAGGTTCTTAACCGCTTCCTGAACGGCAGGAATTCTGGTAGAACCGCCAACCAGCAGAACCTTATGCAGGTCAGATGCCTTCAGGCCGGCATCGGACATAGCCTGGCGGACAGGCTTCAGGGTCCGTTCCACCAAGTCGGCAGTCATTTCATTAAACTTTGCACGGCTGAGGGTCACATCCAGGTGCTTGGGGCCGGTAGCATCCGCAGTGATATAGGGCAGGTTGATAGCAGTGGTAGTCATACCGGACAGTTCAATCTTTGCCTTTTCAGCGGCTTCCTTCAGTCTCTGCATAGCCACCTTATCGTTAGACAGGTCGATGCCTTCCATCTTCTTGAACTCAGCAACCAGGTATTCCATAATTCTCTGGTCAAAGTCATCACCGCCCAGGCGGGTGTCGCCGGCAGTGGCCAGTACTTCCACGATGCCGTCGCCGATTTCCAGAATGGAAACGTCGAAGGTACCGCCGCCCAGGTCATAAACCATAATCTTCTGCTCGTTTTCCTTGTCCAGGCCGTAAGCCAGGGCAGCAGCAGTGGGCTCGTTGATGATGCGCTTTACTTCCAGACCGGCAATCTTGCCTGCATCCTTGGTAGCCTGGCGCTGGGCGTCAGAGAAGTAAGCAGGAACGGTGATAACTGCCTCTGTAACGCTTTGACCCAGATATGCTTCTGCGTCTGCCTTCAGTTTCTGCAGCACCATAGCGCTGATTTCCTGAGGGGTATACCCCTTGCCGTCTACCGTTACATGATAGTTTTCGCCCATATGGCGCTTGATGGAAGCAATGGTGCGATCTGCATTGGTAACCGCCTGACGCTTTGCCACCTGGCCTACCATACGCTCACCGGTCTTGGAGAATGCCACCACAGAGGGGGTGGTTCTGCCGCCTTCTGCGTTGGCGATAACGACAGGTTCGCCGCCTTCCAGAACTGCTACACAAGAGTTGGTTGTACCCAAGTCAATACCAATAATCTTACCCATAATAAATTTCCTCCTATAGAAAATAGTATATACAATTTAATTTGCCACTTGCACCATAGCAAAGCGGACGATTTTTTCACCCATTTTGAATCCCTTTTGGAACACCTGGCTGATCACATTTTCTCCCAGGTTTTCGTCTTCGGTGTGCATCACCGCATTGTGAATGTTGGGATCAAAGATTTCTCCCACTTCTCCGAAAATCTCCACGCCCAGGCCGTTTAAGATGCCAATCAGCTGGGTCATGGTCATTTCCACGCCCTTTTTATAGGCTTCGTCGGCGGTTGCCTGATTTAAGGCCCGCTCCAAATTGTCATAAACCGGCAGGATCTTTTCCACTGCTTCGGCCTTGCCTGCAGTGTAAAGCATTTCTTTTTCTTTGGCGTTGCGCTTACGGAAATTATCGTAATCTGCCGCCAGGCGCAGGTAACTATCGTGTTCTGCGTTGTACTTTTCTTCCCAGTTGATTTCCGGTGCGGTTTCCTCCTGGGGCTGCTCTACCGGTGTTTCCTCAACGGGCGTTTCTGCTGTTTTCTTTTCCTTCTTTGCCACGACCGGGCCTCCTTACTCATTTTTACCGCCGGGCAGTTGCGGTTGCTCAGGCTTCGCGAACATTTTGGAAAGGCTTTCCGCAAAATAAGAAAGTCTTGCGGTGACCTTTGCATAGTCCATACGGGTGGGGCCAACCACGCCGATCATACCTTGCATGCCGTCACCAATATCAAACTTGGTCATAACCACGCTGGTGTCTTTCAGCTCCTGGGCCACATTTTCCGGACCTACCAAAACTTTGGTGCCATTGGCGCCCTGCATCACAGCCGGCAGGTTTGCCAGAGCATCCTCATCCAGGCTGGTCATCAGTTTTTGGGCTTTTTCCACATCCCGGTATTCCGGGTGGCCTAAGATCCGCATTTGTCCGGCAACCGCCATATTGGTGCTTCCCTGTTTCCGTAGGGTATCGGTGGTGAAATCCACCACCACAGGTACTAAGGGCGCTGCCTTGCCTGCAGAGCGCATAATCCGCTCCATCAGAAGGCCATCAATTTCTTCCACCTGCAGGTCGGTCATACCGGCATTCAAAACAGCGCTGAGCACTTTCAGGTCTGTTTCTTCCAAATCCACCGGCAGTTTAATTCGCTTGTTTACCACTTCTTCATTGGAAAGGAGCAGCACAAGGACTACGCTTCCCGGCCCTGTCAAAAGCAGTTCAAACCGGCTGACCGTAACCCCCGTCTGCCGGGATGCCACAGAAATGGCCGGCAGGTCTGTGGCTTGGGAAACCAGTTTTGCAACCCGCTCCACCAATTTATCCACCCGCTCCATCTTTTCTTCGATGGCGGTGTTAATAGACCGGGTTTCATCCATGCTCAGGCGGTAATCCATCATCAGTTCGTCCACATACAGACGGTAGCCTGCTGCAGAGGGTACCCGACCGGCGCTTGTATGGGGCTGTTCCAGATAGCCCATAGCGGTCAGTTCTGCCATTTCATTACGAATAGTAGCAGAAGAATAGTTCATATCGGGAAGTTCTGTGACGGCCTTGGAGCCTACCGGCTCGGCAGTGCGGATATACAGGTCCACAATACTTTGCAGGACTTTTTTCTTTCGTTCGGTCAGTTCCATAAGCCGCCTCCTCTATGTTTTAGCACTCTTTACTCTTGAGTGCTAAGCACACTATACAATAGAGTGCTAAAAAAGTCAATAGGGGAATTATAAATTATTTTTGAACAGTTCTACCCATAGATTTTTGCCCACCGCGCCCAGCACCGGAAACAGGAGCATTCCAAAAATCCCCCAAATTTGAAAGCCTAAATAAATGGCAACCAACGCCCCCAAAGGGTCAAGGCCGATTTGTTTTCCCACCAGCCTTGGCTCTAAGAAAGCCCGCAGAAGAAAGGACAGAAGAAAAAGCAGGCACAAGCCTACACCTTTATAAGTTTTCCCTTGGAAAAACTGGAAAAGGGCCCAGGGAAGCAGGACCGTACCTGTGCCCAGCATAGGCACCGCATCCACCAAGGCCACCAACGCACCAATCAAAAAACCGTTTTTGATACCTATTATATATAGGCCTACCGAAACCACGCCATAACACAGGAGCATCAGTTTTCCTTGGGCCTTCCCCCAACCCAGCAGTGCCTTTTTGCTGGCGCTGAGGGCCCGGACGCCGTTTTGGGCATTGGGAAGTTTGGAATACACCCATTTTTTGATATCCGGCAGGCGGGCGGAGAGCATAAAGCCCGCCAAAATGGCTGTGCCTAACTGTATCGCCCAACGGGAGAGTTTCCCCACCCAGGCCGCCACCGATCCGGCGGCAACTGCAGCCACCTTCCCCAAAAGGGCTTGGCTGTCTGCAAACCCCTCCTCCACCATCCGATGAAGGGCCTCTTGCGCCCCCTGGGGTGCCGCGTCTGCCAGGCTGTGAAGCCCGTTTCGAACAGACTGCAAACTTCCCTGCACATCCGGCAAGCCCCCGGCAAAGCGGGAAAGACCCCGAAAAGCCAGCCGGCCGCCAAAATACAGCACCCCTATTCCTATAAGCAGGCTAAAACTTACGGATACCGCCGATGCCCCCTTTCGGGGGAATTTCCATCTTTTTACCAGCCTTTTGGCAATCGGTTCTGCACTCAATGCCAAAGCCGCCCCCAAAAGAAAGGGAGTAATCAAATCGAAACCATAACGCAAAAGAAGGGCCACCGCCAAGGCGGCTCCCACCAGAAAGAGTCTTCCCTTTTTGCCTTCTGTCATTTGCCCCCACCCCTTTTTATGTACGCACCCGCAAAACATTTTTCCACCACCGGTGGAAAACTCCTTGCTTTTTCCAAAATATGTGTTATGATAAGAATACAATGTACACCGGAAACGGAACAGGAGGCTGTTATGGGAAAAGAAACAAAGTATTTTATTGTAGAAGCATCCGCCTTGCCGGAAGTTTTTTTGAAAGTGGCAGAGGCAAAACGGCTCTTGGCCGCCGGCGAAGCCTCTACCGTAGGGGAAGCCACCCAAATGACCGGCATCAGCCGCAGCGCATTTTATAAATATCGGGATGCTGTTCTGCCCTTCCAAAATATGATGGCAGGCCGTATTATCACCCTCCAGCTTCTGGTGCACGATGCCCCCGGCATCCTCTCCGGTCTGCTGATTTCCGTTGCAGAACTAAACTGCAACATTATCACCATCAACTCCATTGTGCCCACCGGTGGTACAGCCGTTGTCACCATTTCCGCTGAAACCACAAACTTGTCTGTATCCCTGGATGAATTCCTGCAGATCCTGCGCCACAGCAAAGGTGTTATTAAGGCAGAAATCCTGGCAGGCTAAAGAATAGTCTGTCCCGTAAAAGAAAAAATATGCGGTCTCTTGCAGAAGAGACCGCACTTTTTACGCGCTGCCAACAGAAAAAGGGGACGATAAAAACCGCCCCCTTGTCCCTAAGTCTGAATACCAAAAAAGCTTGTTTCCGTCGAAAGATGCGCCCGTAGTGCCTCGGCAAGGACCTTTAACACTTTTTTGTTTTTACACCAAAAGAATGGCCGATTAAAGCAACTAACCTTCAAATATTTCTTCCAAACTTCTGGTGAAATCGAGCAAATATCAATTGCCTTTTGACATAACTCGTCATGATTAACACTAAATTGAGGAGCATAGTAAAAATCGAATTCATTTCGTTGTAACAAAAAATGAATTGTAAAACACCCACTTTTATTATAAAAACTATACGTTTTTATTGTCCATCCGCGATTGTAGCAATTTGTAAATATTTGATCAGCATACGACAAATTATACTCCTCAATCAGAAATTCAAATATTTCTTTTATATCCATACAAGTCCTCCTTCACGGAAGCAAGTTCACTGCTGCTTTCCACCAATTACGCATTTCCCACAAACCACAAACAAATTTTTCTGTCCCATACCAAAGACCTGTACCTTTGTCCCCTACCGATACTACTCTGGGTTTCCGTCAGGAGACAGAAGAACCGTCCCCTTGTCCCCCTAGAATTTTACTTTATGACCATTTACGGTTATGTTGTATGAGGAGTCGAATTCAGCAAGATATCCAAAATAAGTGACAAAGGTTTTTGAGCAGGTCTTATCTACCTCTTCGGATGCAAAAAATTCCGTTCCGTACTTATCGGACACAGTAGATTCTCCACCGTTAGTATCAAGAATTGTAATAAAAAACGCATCTATTTTTCTGTATTGATACACGTTCACCGATATTCCGTTCACAAAAGTTTCCGCAATTTTCCTTGTATCTGCTCCAATACCTATTTTCCAACCATTCTCCGTTTTGGGTACAATTAGATATGTATCCGATGTGTTTTTCCTGTCGACCACCAAATCGCAGTCGTTTCCTTCGACAATAAGTCTAATGTTGGATTTTCCAAAGTTATAATATTCATATGCGCTTTCAGGAGAATCGAAAGTAATAAAAAAATTTTCAAAAGGCAAAAATGCCAGTGCCGTCATCAACGCTATAGATAAACAAACGGCAACCGCATATGTTCTGCGCTTATGTGCTATTTTCATTTTTTGCAGTGCTATAATTGAACCAACTAGAAACAAGATCCCGATTGTTATTCTAATAATACCATACATATAGTTACTCCTCCGTTGGCATTAATGTGCAAATGTCGGGGGACAAGGGGACGGTTCTCTTGTCCCCTCTAAATATCAGATATTGTTCTCCACTATCTTTTTAGACAAGCCTGTCAGCCGACTTATTTGTCTGATTGATACGCCATTATTATGTAACCTTTGAATGCACGTATTTCGTTTTGGTGTATCCAGCAGTTGAAATTCCCCTATGCTTTTACACTTTGCCAGTTTTAATATCAAAGCCATTGCTTCATTGTCAGTTAATCGATACGGATACTCTATCTCCAGGCATTTATCCTCATTTTCCTGTCTGTGGTATTCCAAAAATTCGTCCTTGGAAAGCATAGAGAGGGCAAAACCGGTTTCCACCAATGCCGGAAAAGTAAGATATTCCCTCATGCTACTATAGGGATAATCCTCAGCGCTTTTGCAAATCTTTGCCCTTACCGGATTTTGGTGAATATAGCGCAGCACCGTTAAAAAATATCCATCATCCTCTACGGGCTCGCTTTTAAAGCGGTCCTGGAACAGGTGTCCGCAACGGTGGTATTTCCAATTATACCAATAGACAAAACTACCTGCAAACCGTTTGAATACAAGTGTTAGATCTTCCTTGCCTTCCCTCAGTAAAAGGTGTATGTGATTCCCCATAAGGCAATACGCATAGATGGTATAGCCGCACTGGTCTTTGTAGTTTTCAAGTGTATCTAAAAACCGTTGCCGGTCTTCATCGTCCTCAAAAATTTGCTGACGGTTAATTCCTCGTAGCATTATATGGTATATGCCGCTTTCCGATTTTTTTCTTGCTTGCCTTGGCATCGTTATCACCCTATTTTATAGTAGTATATTTACCCGCATATGTCAACAGAAAAAGGGGACAGGAGAACCGTCCCCTTGTCCCCTTCAGGATATGCTATTCTAAGGGGCATTGGATGGGGCTTCCGTCAGAAGACAGGAGAACCGTCCTCTTGTGCCACAATACAGAAATTGCCCCTGACGGCTTTTGGCCGTCAGGGGCTGTCTATTGCTTTTTTATGTTTTATGATAGAGTTTTGTAAGGAGTTTCCGCAGTGGCACAAACAGCACCAGGGCAATGACAAAATTTCCCCCGCAATGCAGTAAATCAAAGGGAAAACCTGCCACCCACCAGCTGATGGCATAGCCGGGGCCCCCAACGAAAAGGTACACCGGGGCACACAAAAGGCCAAACAGAAGGCCAAACGCACCGGAAACCACTGCCCAGAACAGGGCGTTTTCTTCTTTCCGGAAAGCCCAACCTAAAAACACCGGCACAAGCCAGATATACAGGTAGTTGATATTCCAAAGCTGGATGCCATAGCACAGAATTTCCATTACCACATACAAAAACACAGGGTAAAGGGATTTTCTCCCAAAAACTGCGCCGTACAGCAGAAAGAAAAGACTTACAGGTTCAATATTAGGCAGTGCGCTCATTGCAACCTTGGCGCCGAAAGTCAATGCTCCCAGCATGCCAAAGAGCGCCACCTGGCGAATGGTCAGTTTAGCCCCAGCCAATGGTGTATACCAGTTTATAGGTGCCGCCATCCTTGATGGGCAGCTCGCTGGCACCTACGGTCGCAGGGGTGTCGCCCTCATACAAGTTCCACCAACCGCCATCTGCGTTGTAATCTGCCAGTTCGCCGTCGGCTACCAGAATATACAGGCCAAACTCAGACTGGTTATCCTCTACAATGCCCTCGTCAACCAGCACTTCTGCCAGATACTCTGCATCGGTTTTCACGGGGAAGGCCTTTTCGGAGCCGTCCTTATGAACCACAGTAACGGTAATGCTCTTTGCGCCTTCTTCCGGCTGGGGACGGGTGGCAAGATACACCCCCAGCATAATGCCTGCTACCAGCACAAGGGCGATTGCAGCGATTATAATTTTTACTTTTTTTGACATTGTTTTTCCTCCTAAAAACAAAAAATTCGTGGCACCACAGATGGGTGCCCCGGCCGTTTTTCCGTGACAAACGCACGTTTCGTACTGCGCAAAACGTGGAAGGGCTATCCTTGCGTAGGTCTTCTGACTCGTGCCGTGAAGGAGGTTGCAGTCCTTCTGCCCATTCAGCCTTCCCAGGAAACCCCAGTGACTGACTTTCATCCTAAGAATGGGCGCGACACATACAGCGGCGGTACCGTTGGGGATTTTCACCCCATTGTCTTGTTCAGCAGCCGGGCCATCCGCCCGAACTGCCACGCAAAGCCTTTAATTGTCCCCGTTATCTTATCACTCCATTGCAGACTTGTCAAGAAAAGAAGAATGTGTTATACTGGCAAAAAGAACTTATTTGAGGTAGTATATGGACCGTTTCAATAATTATGTGAATATTGACCTGGATGCCATTGCCCAAAACTTTCAGGCCATTTCCGAAAAGGCCGGTGTGCCGGTGATGGCAGTGGTAAAAGCCGACGCCTACGGTCACGGCGCTGTGCCGGTTGCCCGGCATTTGGAAGAAAAGTGCGCATTCTTCGGCGTTTCTTCTCTTTCCGAGGCTTTGGAACTGCGCCACGCGGGGATCAAAAAACCCATTTTAATTTTGGGCCACAGTCAGGTAAGCACCTTCTCCGATCTGGTGCGCTATGACATCCGCCCCGCCATTTTCTCTTTGGAAGATGCCCAGGCGCTGTCTTTGGAAGCCCAAAAGCAAAATAAGATCGTGCCTTTCCACTTTGTGGTGGATACGGGCATGAGCCGGATTGGCTTCCAGCCCACAGAGGAAACCGCCGCAATTTGCGCCAGGATCGCTGCCCTTCCCAATTTGGAAGCAGAGGGCATTTTCAGCCACTTCGCAACCGCCGATGAAGAATGTCTTGAAAAAGCAAAGGCCCAGGCCCAGCGGTTTGACCGGTTCTGCAGTATGCTCAAGGACCGGGGCATAGCGCCCAAACTGCGGCATCTTGATAACTCTGCTGGCCTTATGAATTTTGCTTGCCACTATGATATGGTTCGTGCAGGCATCGTTCTGTATGGTCTGTATCCCAGCGCTGATGTGCCCAAGGATGCCCTTCCTTTGAAGCCCGCTATGTCCTGGCACAGCCGCATTTCCTGCCTGAAATGGCTGCCTGCCGGCCGGGAAATCAGTTACGGCGGCACTTACATCACAGAAAAGGACACCCACATCGCCACCGTGCCCGTTGGCTATGCCGACGGCTACCGCCGAAACTTATCCGGCAAGTTCCACGTGCTGATTCGGGGCAAAAAAGCCCCCATTTTGGGTAGAGTGTGTATGGACCAAATGATGGTGGATGTGACGGACATCCCAGATGTAGCACCCGGTGACGAGGTGGTGCTGATGGGAGATGGCATTTCTGCCGAGGAACTGGCAGAAGCGGGCGCATCCTTTAACTACGAACTGGTCTGCTCTATCAGCCGCCGTGTCCCCCGGCAATATATGGTTGACGGCAAGCCTTCCTTTGCGGTTGATTATCTGAATTAAAGCAATCCCCCGGTGAAATTCACCGGGGGATTTTCACATTCTTTTTTAGAAATTGCACTTTTCGGCAATATAGGCCTTCAGCTGGGAAATGGGGATGCGGACCTGCTCCATCGTATCTCTGTCACGGACAGTCACGCAGTTGTCAGCAGGGGTGTTCTCATCGCCCACAGTCTGGAAGTCTACGGTGATACACAAGGGCGTGCCGATTTCGTCTTCCCGGCGGTAGCGCTTACCGATAGAGCCGGCATCGTCGAAGTCCACCATAAAGTCCTTCTGCAGTTCGTGGTAAATTTCCTCTGCCTTGGGGCTCAGTTTTTTGCTCAGGGGCAAAACAGCGGCCTTGAAAGGAGCCAGGTAGGGATGCAGGCGCAGAACAGTACGGACATCGTCCTTGCCGTTCTTATCCTGACCAACCACTTCTTCGTCGTAGGCTTCACACAGGAAGGCCAGGGCCACGCGGTCGCAGCCCAGAGAAGGCTCGATAACATAAGGAATGTAATGCTCATTACGGTCCTGGTCGAAATAGGTCAGCTTCTTGCCGGAAGCTTCCTGGTGACGGCCCAGGTCGTAGTCGGTACGGTCTGCGATGCCCCACAGCTCGCCCCAGCCGGAGCCGAAGGGGAACTGATACTCAATATCGGTAGTAGCCCGGGAGTAGAAAGCCAGTTCTGCAGGCTCATGGTCACGCAGGCGCATACTTTCTTCCTTGATGCCCAGGGAAATCAGCCAGTTCTTGCAAAAATCCTTCCAGTAGGCAAACCACTCCAGGTCGGTGCCGGGCTTGCAGAAGAATTCGCATTCCATCTGCTCAAATTCCCGGGTACGGAACGTGAAGTTGCCGGGAGTAATTTCGTTACGGAAAGCCTTACCAACCTGGCAAACGCCGAAGGGCAGTTTCTTGCGGGTGGTACGCTGTACATTGGCAAAGTTCAGGAAAATACCCTGGGCGGTTTCGGGCCGCAGGTAGCAGGTGGAGGAGGAGTCCTCGGTAACACCGATCTTGGTCTGGAACATCAGGTTGAAGTTCCGGATGGAAGTGAAGTGATGCTTGCCGCAGTTGGGGCAGACCACATCTTCGTGCTCGGTGATAAAGTCGTTCATTTCGGCAGGCTTCATTGCGTCCACATTCACACCCTCGCCGGAAGGAGCAGACTCAATGAGTTTATCCGCACGGTGACGGGCGCCGCAGCCCTTGCAGTCCACCAACGGGTCAGAGAAAGAGCCTACGTGGCCGGTGGTAACCCAAGTCTGGGGGTTCATCAAAATGGCCGCATCCAGGCCCACATTGTAGGGGGATTCCTGGACAAACTTCTTCATCCAGGCCTTCTTCACATTGTTCTTAAATTCCACACCCAAAGGGCCGTAGTCCCAGGAGTTGGCCAGGCCGCCGTAGATTTCGGAGCCTGCGTACACATAGCCTCTGTTCTTGCAGAGGTTTACAATCATATCCAATGTCTTTTCGCTGTTTTTCATTCTGTTTCCTCCATATTTTCCGGTTTTTGCCAAACTTTCTCCGGGCCCAGATCCCGGGCCATCAGTTCATAGGCCATATTGCCCACTTCTGTGGCGGTCAGCCCATCGTATTCCTCCGGGTAGATCACTTTTACCAGGTGGAAATCCACATCGGAAGGCTTCCGCCGCATGGCGTTTTTCAGTACATTTTGGGTGCCGTACAGAGTGCAGACCACAATGGGCACCTTGGTTTTCAGCGCAATCTTAAACACGCCGCTGCGGAAGGGGTGCATCAGTTCGTCCCCGTGAATACGGCCTTCCGGAAACACCGCAACGGACGCTTCCTCTTCTTTTATCATCTTGATGCACTGCAAAATGGTTTTCAGGGCTTCCCGGTCATTTTCCCGGTTAACGAGCTGGCAGCGAAGTTGCCGGAGAATTGACCCAATCAAAAACATTTTGTCTGCTTCCCGCTTGGCGATAAAGACAAGCCCCTTCCTGGGAAAACTCCGCAAAATAAAGGCCGGGTCCACATTGTGCAGATGGTTGCACACCAAAAGAAATCTGCCGGAGGCAGGGATTTGCTCCAAACCTTTCTTGTGGACACGGACCATCAAAACAGGGATGGCCGCAAAGCAGATCTGCCGGACTAAAAAGCGGAAATATTTATTTTCTTTTTCCGGAGCCGGTTTATTCTTCACCAGTGTGCAGGAAATCCAAATCACCAGGAAGATGACGGCGGCCTGGGCTAAAAATGCCCCCAGGAAACTCACCGGCAAAACCCAAAGCATTCCCAATCCCTGCACTGCGCAGGTCTGCAGTGTGGCTGCCACTGCCGTCAGGGTGGAAAGGGTTATTACGAGAATAAGCAGCATACTGCCACCAACCTTTCAAAATCCATTATATTATACAACTGAAGAGAAAAAGAAACAAGTGCTATTTTTTCCATAAAAGGGTGGAAATTGGGGCAAAATCCTGTTATAATTGTTTATTATCCGTTGGCAACCGAGAGGAGGAAGCCCTTTGGCCGCAAAAAAGCGAATTTGGGAACTGGATGCATTCCGGGGATTTTGCATTTTGGGAATGGTTGTGGTTCACCTTCTTTACGACCTGATGAACACCTATCCTATGCCGGGTCTGCGGCAATCTTCCGTTTTTTCCTTTGTGATGCTTTGGGGCGGTGTACTGTTTTTGCTTCTTTCCGGCATCTGCGTAACTTTGGGCCACCATCCCGTCCGCAGAGGGCTTATTGTGCTGGGCGCCGGTTTTGTATGCTCTATTGTCACCTGGTCAATGGTCCTTTTGGGCCTTGCCGGCGAAATTCTGATTATCTATTTTGGCGTGCTGCACTGTTTGGGCGTATGTATGCTCCTTTGGCCTTTGTTTAAGCGGCTGCCCAACTGGTTAATTGCCCTGATTGCGTTGATTATCTGCGCTGTGGGTCTGTATTGGCGGCAGGAAACGCCCCTTGTCAGTTGGCTGACTATGCCCTTTGGCGCGCCCCCTCCCGGCTTTGCCACTTCCGATTACTTCCCTCTGTTTCCCAATTTGGGATTTTTCCTTTTTGGAAGCCTTTTGGGCAAAACCCTTTATAAAAACAAAGTCACCCGGTTTCCCCGTGTGAATGAGCATTTCTTTCTCATCCGGTTTTTGGTTTTTTGCGGCAAGTACTCTCTGCCTATCTACCTGTTGCATCAACCCATTATTACCGCCATCCTAATGTTAGGAGAACTTCTATGAAAAACCTTCTTCGCCGTCCGGTGTTTTGGGCCTTGGGGGCCGGCACGCTGGGATTTATTCTTCATATGTGGGTAAGAAGAACTTGCCTGGATCCAAAGGGCCTATGGCTGCAAAGCCATCCCCTGGTCCTTTGCCTTTTCTGCCTTGCCGCCCTTGGTGCCACTGCCATTTTGCTGTTTTCTCTAAAAGAAAAAAGAGGCAGCCTTTGCCATTTGGTGCAAGAACCCTTCTTAGGCGCATTCGGTAGTTTTGCCGCCGCCTTTGGCTTCCTGTTCTTGGCCCTCCACCAAAGCTGGAGCGCCGGGTCCTTGCAATCTGCCGCCAAGGCGCTGGCTGCCCTTTGCGCCGCCGCAATGGGCATAAACGGCTGTTTGCAAAGTTTGGGGAAGCGCCCTTGCTTTGCCTGCTCTGTGCCGGCAGTTCTCCTTTTTATGGTTTATCCTTTGAGCCGTCACGGTCTTTGGAGTTTCCAAACTCAGTTTTTAGACTACGGCTTTTCCCTTTTGGCCCTTGTGAGCCTGCTTCTTTTCAGTTACGCCTACAGCCACTTGACGGTTTCCCCTCTGCGTATCCGTTGGGTTTATTGTTCCGGTCTGTGCGCTTGCTTTTTGAGTGTAATTGCCGCCGCCGGAGAACTTCCCGCCTTTTTCCTGCCTATGGCCGTTTGGGTCAGCAGCACGCTCGTCGGTGTGCAAGCCTATAAGGCCCCTACCCCTATGGAACTGCCGGAGCATGTTGCCCTCTGTTTAGAACGGCTGGAAAAGGAAAACACCCCCGGTTACTTGGTAGGCGGTTGTGTTCGGGATCATCTTTTAGGAATTAAGCCCCAGGACTATGACCTTTGCACCGCCGCCACACCCGATAAACTGAAAGAACTCTTCTCTGATTTTCCCCTGGTGTTAAGCGGAGAAAAGCACGGCACAGTTGGGGTTGTATTCCAAAAGGAAGTGCTGGAAATTACTACTTTCCGCACGGAAGGCACCTACGAAGACGGCCGCCACCCGGATTGGGTGGAATTCGTGCCGGATCTGGAGGCAGACCTTTCCCGCCGGGATTTTACCACCAATGCCATCGCCTACAATCCCAACGAAGGGTACATAGATCCCTTCATTGGCATTTGCGACCTGCAGGCCGGTATTTTGCGGGCCGTTGGTAACCCGGAAGTGCGGTTTACGGAAGATGCGCTGCGGATATTGCGGGGCGTTCGGTTTGCGGTGCGGTTCGGTTTTTCTGTGGACAAAGCCACTTTGCAGGCTATGTTCTCTTTGAAAGAAAAGATGGATAGTCTGGCTGTGGAACGGGTTTTTTCCGAGTTATGTAAACTTCTTCCCTTGCTGAAAGCCCGGGATATTCTCCTGTTCCAACCCATCCTTACCCATATTCTGCCGGAACTTGCCCCCTGTGTTGGTTTCTGCCAGCACTCTCCCCACCACGCCTATGATGTGCTGACCCACACTGCCTATGTGGTGGAAAACACCCCCAATGATTTGGCTCTTCGCTGGGCGGCACTGCTTCACGACACGGGAAAGCCTGCCGTATTTACCCTGGACGAAAATGGCCGGGGCCACTTCTACAGCCACGCCCAGGAAAGCGCCCGGCTGGCAGAAAATGCCCTTCGCCGGCTAAAAGCCCCCACCGCCCTGCGGGAAGAAGTTGTTTCTTTGGTTAATCATCATATGGACCTTTGGGAGGCCGATGAAAAAGTACTGCGCCGGCAATTAAGCAAGCACGGCGTAGCCGCCTGCAAGAAGCGGCTGGCCCTTCAGCGGGCAGACTACCTTAGCAAGGGTATTCCCGGAGACAATGCCCATTTGGATTTCGATGGGGTTGCCCGTCTGATAGAAAAACTTGAGGCCGAAAATGCCTGTTTAAGCCTTTCTGACCTGGCCGTAAAAGGAAAAGACCTGATGGATTTAGGGTTCGCGGCCAACCCCCGGCTGGGACAAGCCCTGGAAACCCTTTTGGCGCTTGTTTTAGACGAAGAACTGCCCAATGAAAAAGAGGCCCTTCTGCAAAAAGCCAAAGAATTATTATAAAGGAAGATGCAAATATGAAGATTGCCATTGTGACCGGTGCCAGTTCCGGTATGGGAAAAGAATTCGTAAAGCAACTATCCGGCTATGTAACAGTAGATGAAGTTTGGGTAATTGCCCGCCGGGAGCAGGCCCTTCGGGATTTGCAGGCCGTCTGCCCCTACCCTGTTCGTCCCCTGGCCTTCGACCTGGGAAAAGAAGAAAGTTTTATCTCCATTACGGCCCTTTTGGAAAAAGAGCAGCCGGATGTAAAACTCTTAGTGAATGCCGCAGGCTTTGGCAAATTCGGTCGGTTTGAGAAGATCCCCCTGGCAGAGGAACTTGCTATGATTGACTTAAACTGCAAAGCCCTGGTTGCCATGACAAGAATTGTGCTCCCCTATATGCACCGGGGCAGTCACATTTTGCAATTAGACAGTCTTTCCGCCTTCCAGCCCGTCCCCTTCATCACCACCTATGGCGCAACGAAGTCCTTTGTCCTCAGTTACAGCCGGGCTATGAATGCGGAACTGCAAGGCACCGGCATCCGGATGATGGCGCTGAATCCCGGCTGGGTAAAAACAGAGTTTTTTGGCCGCGCGATGGAAGTCAAGCAGTCTGATGTGCAGTACTTCAACCGCCTTTATGCTGCTGACTGGGTGGTGGCTACGGGCCTGAAACATCTTTATAAAACGAAAAAAGATGTATGCGTTCCCGGTCTTCCGGTACGCAACCAGGTGCGGCTGGTGAAACTGCTTCCCCATACCCTGGTTATGAGAATTTGGATGCACCAGCAAAAGAAGCCTAAAAATAACAAAAACCTGAAATAAAGGAGGCCCTTATGCACAAAAGACACGAAACGTTCATCCATAAAGTTCTGCATGTTTTGGAACGGGTGATTGCCTTCCTTACCCTGGGTGTAATGCTGTTTATGCTGGGCCTGGAAATTTATAAGATGGTCACCGTTGCAGACTATTTTGTCACAATGGATACCTTCCTGCATAATATTTTAACCATCGTTGTTGGCCTGGAATTTGTGCGGATGCTTATTGACCTGACCCCGGCCAACACCATTGAGGTGCTGATTGTGGCCATCGCCCGGCAGGTTATTCTGACCCATAATGACCCCTGGAGCAACCTTGCCAGCGTCATCTGTATTGCAGGACTTTTTGCCACCCGCCACTTCCTTATTCCCAAAGAAGAACTGACGGTGGAACTTTCCGAAGTAGAATAACTTACATAGAAAAAGCGTGTTGCAAAGGTTTTGCAACACGCTTTTTGTCAGGTAACAATATGGGCGCCCTGGAACTCTACATGCAGTGGGCAGATTTCCCACTTAGCACTGGTAGCGCCCTCCAACCGCTTTTCCAAAGTTTCCCGAAGGTTTTTATTCCGGGTAATGCACAAAAGGGTAGGCCCTGCACCGCTAAGGCAAAAGGCAGCACCGGAAGTTCGCACCAGGCCCTCAATGGCCTCATAATCCGGAATCAGTTTCTTCCGGTAGGGTTGATGGAGGGCATCCTGCATGGCATTTCGGAGAAGTTTCTCGTCGCCCAGTTCCAGGGCCTTCAGCACCATAGCGCCGTGAGACAGGTTGTACACCGCATCTGCTCTGGGAATTTGAGTGGGCAGTACACTGCGGGCATAATGGGTATGCAGTTCAAAATCCGGAATAAGGGCTAAGATTTCCCAATCCGGATGGAGGGGGAAACTAACCGTAATCGGCAGGCCGTTATCCACCATAGAGGCCGTCAAACCGCCGAAGAAGGCAGGGGCCAAATTATCCGGGTGGCCTTCCATTGCATTGGTAATGTTCATAAGGCCCTGGGTAGAAAGGCGATTGCCCCGAAGCACATTGGCCGCCATTGCGCCTGCCACCAGCAAAGCCGCAGAAGAGCCAAGGCCTCTGCCGATAGGAATTTGGGCATCAATGTGGATTTTTACGCCCTTTACTTCTTCGCTCAAACTGCCTAAAACAGCGCAGTAGGCGGTGTAGGCCAGGTTGTCCGGGCCGGTGAACGCCTCATCACAACCGGTGATTTCCAGGCCATATTCCGTTTCTTCAAAGGTCACATCTGTATATAGGCTCAGGGCGCAGCCAAAAGCATCAAAACCCGGGCCTAAATTGGCGGTAGTCGCCGGAACACGAATGGTAACTTTATTCATACATTCCTCTTTCACAGACCTCTCACAAGGTCCAGCATATCTTCTTTATTGCACACACCGGTGTGCAGTTCTTCGGCCTGCTCCAGGCCGGTAAGGTTTTGGGGAATTTCCACCCCGGTCAGTGCGTGGAGCCGCAGCATCTGCTGGAATTCATCGGTAAGATTTGTCTGCTCCAAAGCCCCCAAAACGGCGGTGGGGAATTTATAAGGAGAAGCAGTGGACAAAACCACCATCGGTGTCTTATCCCCTGTTTGGTTTACATAATCTTCCGCCACTGCCCAGGCACAGGCCGTATGGGTATCGCAAAGGTAGGCTTGTTCTTTCCATACCCGGCCAATCACTTCCTGGGCCATTTCATCCGTGCAGTAGCCGGGATAGAACTGCTCTTTCAGCACCTCCAAAATAGCCGGCGTTACCTGATACACACCTTCCCGGTTTAATTTTTCCATATAGCCCTTGACCAACTCTGCATCCCGGCTGATAAAGTAAAGAAGCCGCTCCAGATTGGAAGATACCAAAATGTCCATAGAGGGGGAAATGGTTTTATGTAAGGGGCGGCGGCGGTCGTAACAGCCTGTCTGCAAAAAGTCTGTCAGCACATTGTTGGCATTGGATGCACACAGGAGCATCCCTACGGGCAGGCCCAAGTGCTTAGCAAGGTAGCCTGCCAAAATATCGCCAAAGTTGCCGGTGGGAACGGAGTAGTTGACCTTGTCCCCCAGCCGGATTTTGCCTGCTTTCAGAAGGGCGGCATAGGCTTTGAAGTAGTACATCCCCTGGGGCGCCAGTCTGCCGATGTTCATAGAGTTGGCAGTGGACAGCCGGTTGGCCGTTCCGGGCAGAACATTGTTTTCGGAGGCGGCAAAAATGTTCTTAACGCCGGTCTGTGCATCGTCAAAGGTGCCATTTACGGCGGAAACGGTTACATTATTGCCCTTTTGGGTCACCATTTGCGCCCTCTGCACCCGGGAAACGGCTCCGTCGGGGTAAAATACGCAAATCTTCACACCGGGCACATCCGCAAAGCCC